>JANMPX010000181.1:0-11812 GCA_031370085.1 Chloroflexota bacterium
GCCAGCCGTCGCCGCCCCCCTGGACGCGGAGGTCCGCGTCGCCATGCTGCTCCCAGCGCGCGCTGTGGACCTGCCCGTGGATCGCCGTCCCGTCCTCGAAGTTCGGCGCCAGCGCGACCAGCTGGTCGTCGACCACGGTGGGCGCGGCGTCGATCCGGTTGCACCACGGCGCCATGATGTACGCGCCCCAGCGGAAGGGGTCTCGCGCGTACGCCGATGCGTCGTCGGGGGTTCGCAGCAGGTCGTGGCCAAAGACGCGCAGGCGGTGCATCCTCGCCCCGACGTCAGGGAGCAGCTCGACCTCAATCAGGCGGTCGGCGACGGTGACGATTCCGGCACCTCGCATCAGTTGCCCAGCACCATCACCCGGTCCGGTCGAAGGAGGAATGGGGGCAGGATGGCAGGGATGTTCGAGAGCGGCAGCACATCGGGATGGAGGTCGATGCCGAGTACGTCGCGCATGAACGCGCGCCGGCGAGCGATCCGGTCCCACAGGTCGGGGAAGCTGGCGGCCAGCGTCCCGCGCAGGGACGCGTCGGCCAGGGCAATGCCGTCCTCGATATTGGTCGTGAAGTACGGGCCACCGGTGGCGGGGATGATGTCGACCTGCATCACCATCCCGGAGCGGAGCTCGATCCTGCTGCCGGGGCTGATCGGCGAATTGACCCATTCGTCAAGGTGCAGCTGGTGGCCGGGATTGAGGAAGATTCCGAAGAACGGGTCGCCGAGCCTGCGGTCGATGATCTCCTGCAGCGTCCCGCCGGCCTGGCCCACGTGCAGCGCCCCGTACCATTCGGCGACGGCGCCGAAGTACGGCCCGACCAGGCGCTCGACGTAGTCGCCGATAGGGCCTGGCAGCTCGGTGGCATCCTCGACCACGAACCCTGCGCGGCAGTTGAGCGCGCCCCAGATGCCAAAGGCTACGGTCAGCGGATCCCCGCGCGCGATGATCCGATCACCGGGACTCAGCAGCCCGTGGCGTGCCCGCGGGCCGGATGTCAGCATCAGATGGCAGGAGAGCGGGGCGCCGCTCCACTCGAGGAGCCGGACCGCCTCGCGCTCGCGCATCCCCGCTCGGAGGCCGAGGAGCAGGTTGCGGATGCCATCGGAGGTCTCGCCCGCGGCATGCTCGAACGCGGCGATCTGCTCCGGCTCGTTGACCACGCGAAGGCCCCCTTCAGCGTCGATGAGCAGGTCTGTCGCGTCCTCCACGGTTCCAGACTTCCCGACTGCTGCCCGCAGTGTGTCGACCAGGTAAGCCGGCGCGTTCATCCATGATCTGTCGGGTCCGGTCTTCCACCCGACAACGCCGATCCTCGATCCGCGGCGCACCCCCGCGTCGGCAAGGATCTCGACCAGCGTCCTCGAGCGGTTTCGTGGCTGGCCGGGGAGGCTCAGCTCCTGGAAGAGGACCGCGTCGACCGGCAGCGGGGCGACGCGGGCCAGGCCGATGCACTCGTTGCCGGCCAGCAGGATCGGGTGGCCGGTCGTCCCGAGGAGCAGGATCGCCTCCTCGAAGCGCGGGTCGAAGCCGGTCAGGTACGAAAGGTTGGCGCTGTGCTCCCGGTCGGCGAACACCACGACCTGGTCATGGCCCCGTGCCGCGGCTCGCTCCCGGAGTCGCTCAACCCGGGCCGGGTAGATCACGGCCGGCAGCTCGGGCGCTACCGCCGACCGCGGCAGGATCGGCAGATCGATGGTGGTCAGTCGAGGGGATGGCATCAGCCGCCGCCTCCCGCGGGACTCCAGGGCTGGACGGCGGCTGCGCCGCGCTCGATGATCCCGAACCGATCAGCATCGAGGTGGAGCCAGGGGCCCTGCTCGCCGTCCGGCCAGACGACGCGCACCTCGGCGCTTGTCAGCGAACCGAGGCCAATGTGAAGCCAGCCGAGCTGGCCTCCGATGTGCCCGCCGCCGACGGTCAGCTCACGCCGGACGGTCATGTCGCCGATCCGCACGTCGACCCACGCGCCGATGGCGTCAGGATTCGCGCCGGGCTGTTGGATGTCGAGCATGAGCCAATGGCCCATCGCGACCGGTGCGTCCGCTGTCCCTGCGCCAGCATTTCTCCACAGAACGGTATCGGCTCGGTAGTTGACCTCGACCAGGTCGAGCAGGCCATCGAGGTTAAGGTCGGCCAGGGCAGCACCTCTGCCCCGCGCGAATCTGAGGATGCCGGCTCGGTCGGCCGCCTCGACAAAGGTCCCGTCGGCCTGGCCGAGGAACAGGTCGCTCGGGTCGCGCGCGGCGTAATCGACCTGCGCGCCCACGTTTCCCTTCGAGACGAACAGGTCCACGAACCCGTCGTTGTTGACGTCGGCGAACTCGGGATGCCATGCCGTCGAGGGCAGGGTCGTGTCGCCTGCGAACGGCCGCGTCGAGGTCACTCCGCGCCGCAGCGCAATGTCGCGGAACGCGGGCTGGGAGTTCCCGGCGGTCAGGGTCTGGAGCTTGTTGTCGTTCTGGCTGGTGAGATAGATCTCGGGCAACCCATCCCCGGTGAGATCCTGGCTGGCGATCCCCATCCCCCAGATCTGGAGCGAGGCCCAACCGTCATCGGCCGTGTAAAGGGTCGGCCGTTCGCCCGGGGAGACGCGCCACAGCTGCTCCGAGCCATCGGTGTAGTACTGGCGGTCATTCGACACGCGGAGGTCGCGCCTGCGCGAGCCGTCCCACGAGCTGAAGAGCATCGAGAGCGAGCAGTAGCCCGGCGTGAGGGGTATCGCCGGCCCATAGACAGATCCATCGGCCGTGGGGCGGAGGAAGGCGTCATCGTCGCAGGTGAAGGTGGCCTCGCCGCGGTCGTCGAGCTTGAGGTAGTGGCCGAAGGCCAGGGTCGGCAACGAGGCGTCCCCCTCCCATGTCGCGCTGAATGCCGTCGTGTATCCGTCGATTCCCGTGAAGCCGAGGGCCTCGTTCGCCCGCTCGAAGGTGCAGTCGCCGCGCCCTCGCAGCAGCACGTTCTCCCCGATCCGCAGGACCACGAGGTCAACCTTGCCGTCGCCGTCGACGTCGAGCGGGTACGCGCCATTGACGTTCGGAAGGTCGGTCGTGGGTGAGGAGACGCGCTCGAAGCGCAGGGGTCCGCCGATCGCAGACCGGTTGCGGTAGAGCGCCGCCGGCCGCTCGCCGCCGGCGAGGTAGAGATCCGGCAGGCGATCGCCATTGCAGTCAAAGACGGCCACCCCGCCGCCGACCTGGTACAGGTCGGGCCCGTCGAAGCGCTGCGAGAGGCCCGAGGCCGCCGTGTCATCCACGAAGCGGGGCGGGCCCGCTGCCGTCTGCGGCGAAACCGGCTGCAGGGCGAGGACGCCGATTCCCAGTGCGGCCGCCAACGCGACGATCAGTGCAACAGCGATACCGATGCGCCGGCGTGCCACCACCATCCGCTCACGCCGCAGCAGAGCCGTCGAAGAACTGCTGCGCCCGGGCCCAGGCGTCTCTGCCGCACGCGGAGCCGATGATGCGCCCGATGAAGTCATCGGCCTGGATGTGGATGCCACCCCACAGCCGCGACTGGCCAGCCTGATCGGACGCGTCGTAGTAGGTCGCCCACTCCAGGCGGATGTCGGTGGTGGGGCCTTTCTCAAATTTGAGCGAGCCGGCCTTGATGGTGTAGCCGCTGATCCCGCCAGGGAAATACTCGCTGCCGGTGAGGGCGGCGAGGACCTCGGCGGCGGCCCGGCTGAAGGTGCTGTGCCCGGAGGCGTAGGCCGAGAACGCAGGCGTCACGAACGTCGGTAGCTGATACGGAATCCAGTTCGCGGCCAAGATCCAGGTGACCCCGCCGATCTCGGTCTTCGGGTCGGTCGGGTTGCCCGCCCAGGACCGGATCGCGACCTCGCCCTCGTGCCCGGCCAGCGCCGCGTGGCGCCCGCCGGGTGCGGTCCTCTGGCGGGTGATCACCTCAATCAGCCCGGGGACCAGCGGCAAGCCCTGCTTGTTGTACGAGGAACCGTTCGGATCGCTTGATTGGCCGAGCTCGCCCATGTAGCGGATCATCGAGATCGGGCGAGCGGAGTCGTAGTACCCCTTGAGGCCCCACGCGGCGATCGCCGCGTCGTGGACCGCACTGTTCAGGGCGAGGTACATCTTTACGTCCCACTGGAGGCGGTCGACATTCTGGCCCGTTCCCCCGATCTTGAGGTCCGGCGACAGCTCGTCTGAAATGAGGTTGGCGAGCACATTCCAGTGACCCGGCGGCGTCTCGGACTTCGGCCCGTCGGCCCAGAACTCGGCCATGACCCGGCCGAAATCAGCCTGGTTCACGACATCCGCGGGATAGGGCTGGCCGGTCACCGGGTTCACCGGGTGGCCGGTCCCGTCGTTCGTGCCGAGGTCGTTCCCGCCGCGAGCGCCGGGTGAAATGTCGATCGTGGCGGGGCTGGTCGGGTCGAGCAGGCTGCTGTCGCGAATCACCTCGACGGCCTGGTCCTTGAAAGCCTGGTCTGTGGCGGGATCTCCAAGGCGCGGCGGCGGGCCGGGATCGATCGGCACGCCGTTCGAGCCGCCATCAGGGATGGCGAAGCTCGTCACGTGACCCCAGTGCGGACCAACGGCCACCTGCACCCCGTTGGTCACCGGGATGCCGTTCTGGGAGATCATGTGCGCGATCTGGAGCGGCTGCCAGCGGTTGGGGTCCGTCATGGTCGTCCCCGAACCAGCGACCACGAGAGGCGGGTTCACCGGTTCGTAATTGGGTGCGGCGTAACCCCCGGCCTGGTTGGAACCGTCGCCCAGGCCAGCCGCCAAGACCGCGGCCGCTATTCGATTGCCGAGCGCAGCAGGCGAATCGCCGGTCGCCGCCGTGGCGTCAAGCCTGTGGCAGAGAGCGTCCATGAGGTCGGCAAACTCGGACAGCGAATCCGAGCCTCCAACCGATTTGATGAAGCGGGCCGACAGGACCCGATAGGCGGCATAGCTGATCGCCTCGTTGCGCGCGGCATCAATGTCGCCGGCGGTGAGCTTCTCGGTGACGAACGCGCCGCGGGCGTTCTTGTCGTATGCCGCCCACGCGTCCCACATCGCGGCCGACAGGTGGTACAGGTTGCGGGCATGGACTGGCGGATTTGGGAGCGCCCGCCGGATCGCGTCGAGGAGCGCCTCGTCCCAGCGGCGCGCAACCGACCACTCTGGATGTTCGACGGGTGCCGAACAGGTCGGCCCAGACTCCCACGGACGAACGACCAGCGCGGTGGCGCCTGTGCCGACGACCGCCGCAATCGCAATTGCCGCCACAACGGCTCGACGATTTCGTCCCGTCACCTGCAGCCCTCTCTTTTTACCCGGCGGCTGAATAGCTCGCGTCGCCCGCGCCGGAGCGCAGCAGCCGCTCCACGACCCGGAGGTTCGCCACGGCGTCCTGCGGCGGCACGGGGGTCGGGCCGCCATCGAGAATCGCGGTGGCGAAAGCGGATGCCTCGACAGAGTATGGATCGGCTGTGTCGAACGTGAAGGTCTGCGTGGCAGGGTTGACCGGCGGGGCGCCGCCGTGCGTCAGGTACACCCGCGAGGGCCGATCCGGGGGGATGTTGAACGGGATCTCAATCGAGATCCGCCCTTCGGTGCCGTAGATGTGCACCCGCTGATCGTCCTCCGCCCGAATGGAGCAGGTGAATGTCGCGCTGCCGTCGGGGAACTCGAGGAGGCCACTGGTGACAACGTCGACGCCGCTCGCCGGGTCGCGGAGCATCGAGGCCTCGACCCGCGTTGGCTCGCTTCCGAAGAGCATGCGCGACAGGTTCACGCAGTAGCAGCCGACGTCGTACAACGCTCCCCCGCCGAACTCGCGAACGTTGCGGATGTTGGCAGGGTCGTCGTTGAAGTATGAGAACCAGCTTTGGACCGCCACGAGCCGGCCGATGCGGCCAGACTCGACCAGATCGCGGACGGCGACCCAGGAGGGGTGGAGACGGTACATGAACGCCTCCATCAGACGGACACCCGCTGCCTCGGCGACGGCGACCATGCGCTCTGCGTCGGCCGATGTCAGCGCCAGTGGCTTTTCGCACAGGACATGTTTTCCCGCGCGCGCAGCCGCGATCGCCCAGCGCGCATGGAGGTGGTTGGGGAGGGGGAGATACACGGCGTCCACGCTGGGATCCGCCAGGAGCGCCTCGTAGGAGCTGTGCGCCGTCGGGATGCCGGCCGCCCTCGCAACCTCGGTCGCACGAGCCGCATCTCGCGAGGCGATCGCCACCACGCGACAGCGATCGGCCTTCTGGATGCCGGGGATCACCTTCTGGCGCGCGATGCCTGCGGTCGACAGGATTCCCCAGCGGACCTCTGCTACCTGGGTCAACCCCAGGAGGTCTCGGTCACCGGCCGGAAGGCAATCTCGAGGATCCGATGGTTCCTTGGGCGGGTCAACACGAAGAGCACCGCCTCGGCCACATCATCCGGCGACATCATCCCTGCCAGCTGCGGCATCCCCGGCGTTCGGCCATGGCCCATGGCAAAGTCGGTAGCCACCCCGCCCGGGCACACGTTCGTACAGCGCACGCCGCGTTCGCGCAACTCGTGATCGAGCGCACTGGTCATCCCCACCTGGGCGAACTTAGAAGCGCAGTAGGCGACCTCATACGGCAGTCCGCGACGGCCCGCCTCACTCGCGATGGTGACAATGTCGGCCGCCTCGCTCTGGAGAAGCTCGGGCAACGCGGCCCGGACCGCGTACAGCGCCCCCTTCACATTGACGTCGATCATCTCCTCGAGGTCGGCGGCGGGAAGCTCGAGAAACGGCCCGTAGGCTCCCACGCCGGCATTGACGACGAGTATGTCCAAGCGGCCGAATCGGGCAACGGTGGCGGCCACCATCGCCTCGAGTGCGGCGGGGTCCCGGACGTCGCATGCCTGTGCGAAGGCGCCGTCAACGCCCGGGTTTTCGCCACTGCGGGACGCGATCCCGACCTGCGCGCCCGCAGCCGCCAGCGCCCGCGCTGTGGCAGCTCCAATTCCTCGACTGGCCCCGGTGACAAGGGCAACCCTGCCGTGCAACTGGCTCATCGCGCTCCTCCGATGGGTGGCCGATCAGGTGAGAGTGGCCGCGCAGGCCGGGTCAGAGTCACAGGATCTTGTGAAGACCGGCTTGACAGTCCTACACTCCATCGACGAGCCTAGCACAGGATTCTGCCCTTGCCGGGACGCGGCCAGCCCTTGGCGTTCGCGCCACGCAGCGAGATCGTCTCGTGGCCCCACGGCGCGACCACGAATTGCCATCCGCCCAGTCGAGGAGGGTGTAGCCTACGAAGCAATACGTGAGCTTCACCCACCGCACGACGTTCGCACCATTCTGATCAGGAGAAGAAGACTATGTCGATTCGCAAAGTGGCGGTTCTGACCGCCGTCGCCGCGCTGGTTCTCACGGCATGCACCAGCGCCTCGCCCGGGACAAGCTCGGCGCCGAGCGCAAGCGCCGGGGCCGGATGTGTCGTAGGCGTGTCATGGAACAACTTCCAGCAGCCGCGCTGGGCGGCGACCGACGAGCCGAACCTCAAGAAGACGGTCGAGGACGGCGGCGGCAGCTACATTTCTGCAGATGCCAACCTGAGCAGCGAGCAGCAGCTGACCGACGTCGACACGCTGATCTCGCAGGGCGCGCAAGTGCTGGTCCTGCTCGCGCAGAGCAACACGGCCATCCTGCCGGCGCTCAAGAAGGCCAAGGATGCGGGTATCCCGGTCATCGCCTATGACCGCCTGATCGAGGATCCCAGCATCCTCTACCTCTCGTTCGACAACGTCGGCGTCGGCAGGGCCGAGGCCGAGGCGATCCTCGCGAAGGTGCCGACGGGCAACTACGTCGTCATCAAGGGCGACCCCGGCGACCCGAACGCCGCAACCTTCCTGCGGGGCGGCTATGACGACGCCGGCCTGAAGGCCAAGGTCGACTCGGGCGACATCACCATCCTCGCCGAGCAGTTCACGGCCGCTTGGGCCACGCAGACGGCCCAGAACAACATGGAGGCGATCATCGACAAGGCCGTCGCCGACGGCAAGAAGATCGACGCCATCCTCGCGGAGAACGACAGCACGGCGCTTGGCGTCGTGGCTGCGCTCACGGCCAAGAGCTATGGGTTCCCGCCCCTCAGCGGCCAGGACGGCGACCCCGCCAACCTGAACAACGTCGCGCTGGGCAAGCAGTACGTCGACGTCTGGAAGAACAGCAACGAGCTCGGCAAGGCCGCCGGCGAGGCTGCCCTCCAGCTCTGCGCAGGCAAGAAGATCTCCGAGATCGCCCTGACGGGCGCCTACGATCCGACCGTCGCCCCCAAGGACGGCCTCGCGGTCAAGGACTTCACGACGCCGAACGGCACCGTGGTCAAGTCGCTCCTCTTCACCCCCACGCCGCTCCTCGCAGGCGACCTGCAGAAGGTCATCGACGGCAACTGGATCACCAAGGACAAGCTATGCGCTGGCGTCGACGCCGCCTCGGCGCCACCCGCCTGCAAGTAGCGGACATCGTCCGCTGAGCTAGCCATCAGACCTGCGCCCCCGGGCCTCCCGGGGGCGCAGGCCCCTCCATCACTGGGCCAGGAGGGCCGTCGTGACGAACGTGGCCGAGGCGACACCGGTACCGGGTGAGGTCAAGCCCCCCGCTCGCACCTCATTTCGAAGTCTGCTGGCCCAGACCGAGATCGACCTCCGACTCTTCGGCATGCTGGTCGCCCTGGCGGCGATCCTGCTCACCTTCAACATCCTGAGCGGGGGCAAGTTCTTCCAGCCGACGAACATGATCACGCTGGCGGTGCAGGCCACCGGCGTGGCGATCATCGCCACCGGGATGGTGATGGTCATCGTCTCGCGGAACATCGACCTGTCGGTCGGGTCGGTGGTCGGCGTCATCGCCATGACCTATTCCCTGCTGATGACGGACTGGATGCCCAATTTCCTCGGGATGGGCGTCGACTTCCCATTCCGGTGGGTCATCGCCCTGGGCCTCGGCGTGGGTCTCGGGGCATCCATCGGCGCCCTGCAGGGGTTCATCATCGCCTACGTCGGCGTGCCCTCGTTTATCGTCACGCTCGGCGGACTGCTCTCGATCCGCGGCGTCGTGTGGTATCTCTCCAGCGGAGCCGCCGTGTCCGGCCTGGACGACAGCTTCCAGCTCATCGGGGGAGGGGCCCAGGGATCCATCGGTGGCACCGCAACCTGGATCCTCGGCCTCGTCGCCTGCCTCCCGATCATCGCGTTGCTCCTCAGCGGCCGCCGGCAGCGCCGGCGGTATGGCTTCCCCGTCCGGCCCGTGTGGGCGGAGGTTCTGCTCGGGGTCGTCGGCTGCGGGGCCGTTCTGGGATTGGCCGCCTTCGCCAACGCCAACCTCTGGCCAAAGGGCCTGGCCGCTCGATACGCTGCCGAGCACGGCATCTTGATCCCGGCTGGGGGCCTGCACATCTCCACCGGCTTCCCGTACCCGATCATCCTGCTCATCGGGGTGACCCTGGTGATGACCTGGATGGCCACCCGGCGGCGGTTCGGTCGATACGTGTACGCCTACGGCGGGAATCCCGATGCCGCTGAGCTGGCCGGCATCAACACGCGCTGGACGATCCTGAAGACCTACGTCCTGATGGGCGTGTTGTGCGCCCTCGCCGCCGCGATCGCGGCCGCGCGGCTGAACGGCTCGACGCTCGACATCGGCCAGGGCTATGAGCTGTACGTGATCGCCGCCGCGGTCGTCGGCGGCACCTCATTCGCCGGCGGCATCGGGACGATCCCCGGCGCCGTATTGGGCGCCTTCGTCATGCAGTCGCTCGCCTACGGGTTGAGCTTCATGGGCGTCAACTCGCCAGGCCAGAATGTCGTAGCCGGGATCGTCCTGATCCTCGCCGTGGGTTTCGACTCCTTCAATCGCCGCCGCGGTTCCTGAGCGGCCAGGAGAGTGTATTCGTGACTGTCGCGCAGCCCAAGCCGCTCGTCGAGATGCGCAACATCAACGTTTCCTTCGGTGGTGTCCATGCCGTGCGGGATGTGACCATCGCCCTGCACGCTGGAGAGGTCGTCGGCATCGTCGGCGGCAATGGGGCTGGCAAGTCGACGCTGATGCGCGCTCTTTCCGGTGCGCACCCCGCCGACTCCGGGGAGATCCTGGTCGATGGCACGAAGGTGACGATCACAAACCCGCGGGACGCAAAGGCCCTGAAGATCGAGACGATCTACCAAACCCTCGCCCTCGCCGACAACGTCGACGCAACTGCCAACCTGTTCCTCGGCCGCGAGCTGACGTCTTTCGGAATGCTCGATGACTCGGCGATGGAGGACGCGACGCGGAAGGTGATGGGGCGCCTGAACCCGAATTTCGCCCGCTTCAAGACGCCAGTTCGCTCCCTCTCCGGCGGGCAGCGCCAGGCAGTCGCGATCTGCCGAGCCGTCCACTTCAATGCCCGGATCCTGATCATGGACGAGCCCACCGCGGCGCTGGGGCCTGCCGAGACGGCCCAGGTTCGCGATCTCATTCGACAACTGCAGCGGGAGGGGATCGGCATCTTTCTCATCAGCCACGACATCCACGACGTGTTCGACCTCTCCGACCGGATCAGCGTCATGTACCACGGTCGCCTGGTGGGCACCGTGAAGAAGAGTGACGTGACCTCTGACGACGTCCTGGCCATGATCATCATGGGCAAGGCGCCCGACGAGGTCACCGAGCGCGACCTGGCGGCATTGCACCAGTAGACCCAGGCGAGCCCTTTGGCGCCCGCTACGTCCGATGAAAGACGGGCGCAAGTGCTGGATACAGCTCCCGATAGGTGGCGTGGGCATCGGCGTAGAACAAGCGTGCTCGTCCCGGAGCAGCAACGGGGCTGGTGTGCACGAGTGATGCAGCGGCTGCGGCAACGTCCCCGAACCAACCCACTCCGACCGCGGCCAGGATCGCCGCGCCGAAGGACGCCCCCTCGGTCGTCGAGGTCGTGACGAGCTCGACATCGAGGACGTCAGCCAGGATCTGGCGCCAGACCTCGCTCGCCAGTCCCCCGCCGGACGCCCGAATCTCGCCCGGCTGCGGCATCCCTGCTGCGATCATCAGGTCGAGCCCGTCGCGCAGGCCGAACGCCACTCCCTCCAGGACAGCACGCGCCAGGTGCCGGCGGTCATGCTGGAGCGAGAGTCCGACGAAGGCACCGCGGGCCAGCGGGTCCGCATGCGGGCTCCGCTCGCCGGAGAGGTACGGCAGAAAGAAGAGGCCGTCCGCGGCCGCCTGGACATCCCGCGCGGAGCCAGCCAGCGCCCCGAACTCCTCGCCAGGGGCGAGCGCGTCGCGGAACCAGCGCAGGCTGCCCGCGGCCGAGAGCATCACCGACATCAGATGCCAACGCCCGGGGACGGCGTGGCAGAAGGCGTGCACTCGTCCGCGCGGCTCACGCAGCGGCTCGTTCGTAGCGGCGAAGATGACCCCGGAGGTCCCCAGCGAGAGCGCCACTGTCCCTTCCGAGACGGCACCAACCCCGACCCCATTCGCGGCCTGGTCACCCCCGCCAGCCACGACTGGCGTGCCGGCGAGCAGGCCGGTCGCCTCGGCCCCCGCCGGTGAGATGGTTCCGGTGATCTGCGGACCCTCGAAGGTGGGCGGGAACCAGGCCGGGTCGAGGCCGAGTGCGCCGAGCAGCTCCGCGGACCACGTCCGCGTGGCGAGGTCGAACAGGATGGTGCCTGACCCATCGGCCTTGTCGATGGCATAGTCGCCGGTGAGCCGAAGCCGGATGTAGTCCTTGGGCAGGAGCACGTGGGCAAGACGCGCCCACACCTCGGGCTCATGCCGGCGGACCCACAGCAGCTTCGGGGCGGTGAAACCGGTGAGCGCGTCATTCCCGCTGAT
>JANMPX010000232.1:0-2387 GCA_031370085.1 Chloroflexota bacterium
GTCGACGAGTACTCGGACCTCAAGGACTAGCCCGATGTCGATCGATCTCCTTATCGCGCTCATCCCGGCGCTGCCGCTGGCCGGCTTCCTGTTCGCGGTGCTGGCCGGCGCCCGGCTCGACCGATTGCCCAGCCACGGCCACGACGAGCACCCCGACGGACATGCCGACGACCATGCCGGCCATTCCGGCCATGGCGGCGAGACGCATACCTCGCACGCGGAAACGGACGATTCCGGCTTCCGCGGCGTTCCCTCCGAGGAGGAGCAGCGCGCCACCTCGCCGCACGCCGGCCACGCCGATGACCTGGCCAACAGCAACGGTGCCGATGGGGTGATCCCCGAGGAATCGAACGACGGGCTCGGCCAGGTGGGACACGTGGTGGAGGGCGGCCCGCAGCCGGTCTATCGGTCCTGGATGGTGCCCACCGCGCTGGTGGCGATCGGCTGGCTCTTCTCGATGATCGTCTTCGCCAACGTGGTTTTCGGCGGGAACACCTACCACGTACGTATCTACGAGTGGATCGGCTCGGGGTCGTTCCGCATCCAGATCGCCTTCCTGGTCGACGGGCTGACCGCGATGCTGCTGCTGGTGGTCAGCACGGTTGGCCTGCTGGTCCACGTCTACAGCATCGGCTACATGAACGGCGACCGAGGACTGTGGCGCTTCTTCGCCTACCTGAACCTGTTCATGTTCAGCATGCTGCTGCTGATCCTCGGCGACAACTTCCTGATGCTGTACGTCGGCTGGGAGGCGGTCGGCCTGTGCAGCTACGCCCTCATCGGCTTCTGGTACAAGAAGCCCTCGGCGGCGGGCGCCGCCAAGAAGGCGTTCATCGTCAACCGGGTCGGCGACTTCGGCTTCGGCCTCGGGATCATGATGATCTGGACCCTGCTCGGGACCCTTGACTTCGGCGAGGTCTTCGCGCGGATCGGCTCGCTCAGCCCGGTCGCCATCACCGTGATCGGGCTGCTGCTGTTCGCCGGGGCGGTGGGCAAGAGCGCGCAGTTCCCGCTGCACGTCTGGCTCCCCGACGCGATGGAGGGCCCCACCCCGGTCAGCGCCCTGATCCATGCCGCGACCATGGTCAATGCCGGCGTCTACCTGGTCGCCCGTGCCAACCCGATCTTCTCCGCCTCCCCGACCGCCATGTGGGCGGTGGCCGGCATCGGCGTCTTCACTGCCATCTTCGCCGCAGCGATCGCTCTGACCCAGAACGACATCAAGAAGGTGCTTGCCTACTCGACTGTCAGCCAGCTGGCGTACATGTTCTTCGCGCTGGGAATCGGCGCCTGGGTGGCGGCCATCTTCCACCTGGTCAGCCACGGGTTCTTCAAGGGGCTCCTGTTCATGGGCTCGGGGTCGGTGATCCATGGAGCGTCGGGCGAGCAGGACATGCGCCATCTGGGCGGCCTGCGGGACCGGATGAAGTGGACCTACCGCACGATGGTGATCGGCTCGCTGGCCCTCGCCGGGATTCCCATCTTCGCCGGCTTCTTTTCCAAGGACGAGATCCTGGGCGAGGCCTTCAACCGCGGCTACTACGTCTTCTACGCGGTTGGCGTGGTGGTCGCCTTCATGACGGCCTTCTACACCTTCCGCATGATCTACATGACTTTCCATGGCCGATGGCGCGGCCCGCGGGACGCCTGGCGCCATGTCCACGAGTCGGCGCCGACCATGGTCGCCCCGCTGATCATCCTGGCCGTGCCAACCATCCTGGTCGGCCTGCTACTGGGGATCCCGCCCGACGGCGGCGCGATCCACGGCTGGCTGGAGCAGGTCTTCCGAGGCGCGGAGGCGGCGGGCGGCGGGATCTTGCCGGGCTCGATCGCGGCCGCCGGGGACGCCGGCTTCTCGCTCTTCGGCTTTGGTGGCCTGCTGCTGCTGATCGGTGCCTCGGTCGGGGTGGCAGGCATCTGGGTCGCGTATCGCTGGTACGTCCGCGATCCGGAGGCGCCGGCCCGCTTCGTCGAGCGCATCCCCTTCGGGCTGGGGCCGGGGATGTATGCCGCGAGCGTGAACAAGTACTACGTCGATGACCTCTACGGCCTGGTCTGGGCGCGCGGCGGCGTGCTGGTCGCCAACGCGCTGTGGTGGTTCGACTCGAAGGTGATTGACGGGGCCGTCAACGGCGCCGGCTGGCTCGCCCAGCGGATCGGTGGCGTGCTCCGCAGGGCGCAGACCGGTCGCATCCAGAATTACGGGCTGGGGATGGCCGCCGGGCTGGTGCTGGTGATCGTGGCCTACCTGGTGATCCGCCCATGAGCGGACTCCCGATCCTGAGCCTGGTCGTCTTCGTCCCGCTGCTCGGTGTGCTGGCGCTCCTCTTCGTGCCGGGCGGAAACCACCGGGCGATCCGCTGGATCGCGCTGCTGACCGCCCTGGC
>JANMPX010000265.1:0-13649 GCA_031370085.1 Chloroflexota bacterium
GATTTCGTGGTCAGCCTGGCGATCATCGGGCGCGGCGGAATCGCGCGTGAGCGGCGGGTGGCCCAGGCAATCCGCATCCCCCGGCGCATGGGCAGCGCGGCGCTGGCGCTGGCCTACGTCGGGTCCGGCCGATTTGACGCATACGTGCAGAATGGCGGGCTGTCGCTTTGGGACATCGCAGCGGCCGGGCTGATCGCGGAACGAGCTGGGGCCATCGTTACCGATCTGCGCGGCGGGCCCTGGTGGAATACCGCTCGACGCGGGCCGAGCCTGTCCGTGGTGGCCGCACCGCCGGGGCACCACGCGGAGCTGCTGGGCCTGCTGCGCGCGGCACGGACGACGGTCCAGACGCGTCGCTAGCCGAGCCGCTCCAGTCCGCCCAGCACCGCGGCGAACATGGCGAGCGTGCGCGCCGTGGCGCCCCAGATCCGATGACCGTCATACCGATAAGCGGCCGCCCGCAGCAGCCAGCCCGGCCCCTCGATCAGCTCATCGGTGACCGCGTCGACAGCCAGCAGCTGGTGGACCGGCAGCTCAACGATCTGGGCGACTTCGGCGACGTGCGGCGCCAGGATCGGCCGGGCAGCCAGCGTGCCGACGAACGGCTGAAGCTCGAAGTTGCTGACCGGGATCCAGACCACGTCCAGCGCGCCGGCGATGCGCACCCGCGAGGACTCCACCCCTACCTCCTCGTACGCTTCGCGGAGCGCCGCCGCCTCGGGCGTTGCGTCGCCCGGATCGACGGCTCCGCCGGGAAGCGACACCTCGCCGGCGTGCGCGCGCATGTCGGCGTGACGGACGGTGAGCGGGATCGTCAACGCGCCGTCTACGCCGGGGTAGAGGAGCAGCAGCGTGGCCGCCGGTCGTGCAGTGGGAAACCCGGTTCGGTCGTATCGCTCGAGGTTGGTCCGTCCGGCGGCATCCCGCGGGTTGAAGCGCGGATCGACCGGGATTGGTCGGGCAACGCGCCGCAGGGCATCGGCGATCGCGTCCTGCCACCCGTCCGCGCCGCGTAAGATTCGATCCATGACCTACCTGGCTCCACCCAATCGTGATGCGCTTGCCCGTGCCGCGATCCTCCGCACGCGCGTCCTGGTGAACCGCACGCCGCACTTCACCACGCAGACCCGCCGCGAGGCAAATCGGGCACTCGACCTGCTCGATGGACAGCTTGGCCGCAACCAGGTGGGTGTGCCGGAGGCTGCGCGCGGCATCGAGCTGCTGCT
Organism: Chloroflexota bacterium; assembly: GCA_031370085.1. GTDB lineage: Bacteria > Chloroflexota > Limnocylindria > QHBO01 > QHBO01 > CF-167. The sequence continues at coordinate 1,227 of JANMPX010000265.1, forward strand.
GCGGGCTCATTCATCACTCGCCTTCGGGCTCCTGCGCGACAGCGCGTTCGCCGAACGATTCAGTGCCGCGCTGCGCCACCTTGGCCTGCGCGGGATCGAGCAGCGCCTCGACGAGGTGACCGGTTCGGTGATGGCTGTGCCGATCCCCGGGCCAACCGGGGGTCGGCGTCATCGAGATGACCTGCCGGCCGACGAGCGTGTCGACGCCGAGGGACGGCCGCTGCCACCCCTGCCCGGGAACTAGCTGTCTTTGGGCGGCGGCCATCCGCGATGGCGGCGACTATCCTGCGCCGATGCGGGACACGGTGGCGACCGAGCGCCTTCTGCTAAGGCATCTCGAACTTGGCGATCCCGTTGCGATGCGCTACTACCCGGCGCCTTTCGATCGCGACGGGGTCGCCGCGTGGATCGAGTGGGCTCGCCGGAGCTACCGAGAGAACGGGTTCGGGTTGTGGGCCGTCATCCGGCGGTCGGACGGACGGTTCCTCGGCGACTGCGGACCGATGCTCCAGTCCGTCGAGGACCAGGTGATCCCAGAGGTCGGTTATCACATCGTGCCAACCGAGCAGGGCCGCGGCTACGCCACGGAGGCGGCACATGCCTGTGTCGCTTGGATCTTCGCGAACACGAGCTTCGACATTGCGTGCTCGCTCATGTCCCCGGAGAACGGGCCATCCCGCGCCGTGGCCGCGAAGGTCCACTCGGCGATGCGCGAGTTCACCTGGGCGAAGCACAACAAGGAGATGTGCCTTTACTGGAGCGAGCGCCCCGACTCAGCGGTCTGACTGTGCAGGCTTCGGTCGATCCGGCACTCGGTATGACCGGCCGGACAACCTCGGCGAGTCCTTTCCATACCCGGGCCCTTCGGAGAGATGGTGGGACCTGGGCACAGACAGATGGCCATCCGCTCGGCGAGCCGACCCGGCCGGCGTGCCAGGGCGGGGATGACCTCGCAGCCGACCGGTCGCTGCCGTCCGCCGGGGCATACCCGAGCGGCCTAATTCTCACGCGCGGGGGCGTACCGCCAGCGCGCGGCGGCGGCGGGTCGCTCCGAGCACCTACCTCTCCGCGGCTGAGCCTTACGCTCCTCGCACGCCGCCGACGCCTTCGCCGGCGTGGCATACCTCTCCGCGGCTGAGAAGTAGCCCCACCCCGGGATCGGTCGGGACGCGGTGCGCCCGGGGGGCCCACTATCTCTGGGAAGAACCGTCAGGCGGCCTCCGGCGCGCCGCACAGCGCCTCGATCAGCGCTGCATCGGTCGGCGTGGCGCCCAAGCTCAGTCGCGCGCCAACCTTGGCGGCAAGCGTCGGTTCAAGGTATGTCGAACGCAGCGTCTCCCAGGCGGGCTCGGCGAAGACCGATGTCGGCGGGCCGTCCAGGATCAGCGTTCCGGCGCGCATGACCACCACCCGGTCGAAGGTCGAGGCCACGAACTCCATGTCGTGGCTGATGGCGAGCACGCTGCGACCCGCCGTCCGCGCAGCCTCGATCACGGCATGCACGATCGCCACGCCACGCAGATCCTGCCCGGTGGTCGGCTCGTCGAGCACGAGGATCGGCGTGCGCATGGCCAGCACCGATGCGAGGGCCAGCAGCTTTTGTCGGGAGCTGCCCAGGTCGTAGGGGTTGGTGCGTCCTTCTGCCTGCAGGCCAACGGCCTCCAGCGCTTCGTCGACTGCCTCGCCGAGGAGAGCGCCGCCGACCCCCAGGTTACGAGGCCCGAATTCAACTTCTGCGCGGACCGATCCGGCGAAGATCTGGCTTGTTGGGTCCTGGAAGACGAGCCCGACGCTGCGCGCCAGCTGGGCGACAGTGCGCTGCGCCAGGTCGACGTCGTCGAGCAGCACCCGCCCAGAGGTGGGTCGCAGCAGCCCATTGAGGTGCCGGACCAGGGTGGTCTTGCCGCTGCCGTTTTGACCGACCAGCGCGATCCGCTCCCCGGCCGCAATGCGCAGGTCAACGCCATCGAGCGCGCGCACCATGCCGCGCGGATAGACGTGCACCACCGATTCGAGCGCCAGGTCGGGCATCAGGCCAGCCCCTCGGCAAGCCGGCCAATCGCGGCCGTCGGCAGCGACACGATGCGTGCCGACGCCAGCAGTCGCACCGCCCCCGGTGCCGCTACGCCCAGCTCGGGAAGGCGCGGATCGGCGAGCACTTCGTCGGCCGGTCCGTACAATGCGACGCGTCCGCCCTCGAGCGCCAGGACACGCGCGCTGATGGCCGCCAGCAGATCGGTCTTGTGCTCGGTGATGAGGATCGAGGCCCCGTCTCGCGCCAGCCGCGCAAGAGCGTCGGCCACCAGCGCCGTGCCGGCGGGATCGAGCTGGGCCGTCGGCTCGTCGAGCACGAGGTGGCGAGGGCGCATGGCCAGCAGTCCGGCGATGGCAACCAGCTGCTGCTGTCCGCCCGACAGCAGCACCGGGTCGCGGGCTGCCAGCAGGTCGATGCGCAGCGCCGCCATCGCCTGCTCGGTACGTTCGATGACCTGGCCACGCGGCAGGCCCAGGTTCATCGGCCCAAATGCGATCTCTTCGTAGACTGTGCCGGCGACGCCGGACAGCTGCGTGGCGGGGTTGGCGAAGGCGATCCCGATGCGGGCGGCGAGGGCGTGAATCGGCAGCGGCCGCACATCGGCTCCGTCGAGCAGGATGCGTCCGGCCAGCGTCCCGCCCACCGTGCGCGGTGCGAGGCCTGACGCGACCAGGCAGAGGGTCGTCTTGCCGGCCTCCGAGGCGCCCACCACGCCCAGCACCTCGCCGTTGCGAAGCTCCAGGCTCACCTCGTACAGAGAAGGTCGCAACGCCCCGGCGTAGCGGTAGGTGACCGACTCGAGGGTCAGCATCGGTCTACAGCCAACCCGCGGCCCGAGCCGCGAACACGAGGGGGACGGCCGCGACCAGCAGCCAGCGGGCCAGGCGCTGCGCAGACGAGTCCGGCGGCTGCCAGAGCAGCGTGCGGCGGCCTGGCCGGGTGAAGCCTCGTGCCTCCAGGGCCAGCGTACGCTCCTCGACCTGGGCGATCGAGCCGAGCAGGACTGGGCCAGCCAGCGGCAGCACCCCACGCAGCCTGCGCCAGATCGAACCCTCGGTATCGAGCCCGCGCGCCCGCTGAGCGGCGGTGATCGTTGCGGCCCGCTCGACCATGGCAGGCACCGTCTGGACCGACGCCAGCGCCACGAAGGCGATCCGTGGCGACACGCCGCGGCGCTCCAGGTCGAGCACCAGCTCGCCGGGCGGGGTGGTCAGGTAGAAGAGGGTGATTGCGCCGCTGATGGCGCCGATTCGTGCCAGCGTCTCCAGCGCGAAGGCCAGCCCTTCTGCGGTCGCCCGGATCGGTCCGACCTGGAACAGGACCTGCTGACCGGCCGGGTAGAAGAAGAGGTTGACGATCAGGACGCTGACCGCGATGGGCAAGGTCAGCAGTAGCGCCGTGCGTAACAAACGGGCGAGGATGCGGGCAGCCGCGGCGGGCACCAGCACCGCCACCGTCACCAGGACGGCCGGCCCCCAGATCCCGCCGAGGGCGACTGCCAGCACCGTGGTGATCCCCGCGAGGACCAGCTTGGTGAGCGGGTTCAGGCGGTGGACGAGGCTCGGTCCCGGCGCCCCGAGGAACAGTGGGACGCGATCGGTCAGGCCGGCTCCTCCTCGAGCACGTGCTCACCCTGCGGGAAACGCGCCTTGAAGCGGTTGGCCAGCGCGCTCAGAATCAGGTACACGGTGAAGAAGGTCGTCACCTTGTCGATCGGGTCGCTGATGAGGCCCTGGCCGGTGGTGGCCGCCTGCACGTCAAGCCCGGCCTGTCGGAAGGCGGCCACCAGGAAGTCGGTCCCCGAGGCAGTGACGCCACCGAACACCCCGGCCGCGATCGGGGCGCTGATGAGCGCCGCCACCACGCCGGTGAAGACGCCGGCCACGACCACGTAGGCGGCGGTCAAGTCGCGGCGCACCAGCAGCAGCGCGAACAAGCCGACCACCGCCAGCACCACCAGTGCCAGGGCCAGGTAGCCGAGGATCAGAAAGAGCGGGTCGACCGTGTTCGGGTCAGGGAAGAGCACGACGGAGGTCCCGAAGACTTTCTGGTAGCCGATGACCGCGGCGAACGCCATCCCCCCGACCAGGGCGAGGGTAACCAGGCCGCCGATCAGCAGCTCGCCGGTGCTGCGGTGCGGGCGCGGCCGCAGGAAGCCGGCCCGCCCGGCCAGCCCAGCGATCACGCCGATCGCCACGGCGGTGATGGCGAAGGCAGCCGCCGGCTGGTATTGGAACGGCGGGGGGATGACATACGACCACAGCACGTTGCCGAGCCCGCCGGTCAGCGCTCCGGCCACCGGGCCGCACAGCACGCCGACCAGGATGGTGCCGATGGAGTCGAGGTAGATCGGGATCTTGAGGGCCGAGGCGACGGTCTGGCCAAGGATCACATTGACGCCAATGCCGACCGCCATCAGCAGGTAGGTGCGGGTGGTGAACTGGCGAGCCAGTGAATCGAGGCGGCCGGTCTGCAGCAGTTCGAGGCCGAAGGTGACAACCGCCCCGACCACCATCGCTACGGTCAGGATGAGCGCCCAGGAGTTCGCCGCCTTGGTGTTGGCGAAGGTGTTCGGATCGACCGCGTTCGGGTCCCCGAAGTTGCCGAAGGCGAGGATGCCAAAGTAGGACGTTACGGCAAAGGCGACCAATCCGATCGCGACCCGCAGCGAGCTCCAATTGCCGGTCTGCATCCGATCGAGCAGCGCGTAGACGAGGTCTGCCCCGATCGCACCGATCGCGGCGGCCAGCGGCCAGGCCTGTCCGGCGGCGAACACGATGACGCCCAGTACGGCGCCGCTAGCGAGGCCGATCCCGGCCCGGGTCCAACGTGCAGCATCCATCTCCCGAATCTCCTTGAATTCCCTAGGGCGTGGGTGATTCCACCGCGCGCGCCAGGCGCGCCAGCAGCTCCTCCTTCATGCCATCGGCATCGACGGCCAGCGCGACGTTCACCGGCGCGCGATCGGCATCGGTCGAGCGATAGAGCGACCCCGCCAGGTATGGGTCGGCACTGGTGTCGCAGGCAAGCCGCTCGATCGTTGTCTCGGTGACGAGGTCGGGCCGCAGAAGTGAGCCGATGAGCGTCACGGGATCATGCAGGTAACAGCCATCGATCCCGTCGGCCTCGCGATGGAACGCGATGTAGAAGCGCACCGCATCGCGCACGACGCTGCCGAGGTAGGTATTGGGCAGGCGGTCGAGGTCCTCGAGGGTGAAGATCACCCCCTGCGTGGCATCGAGCGGAAAGATGCGACCGATGGCCCCTGCCGCAAGGCATGCCTCTGCTGCCTCGGGATCGACGCAGGCGTTCCACTCCCCGGTCTCAGTCGTGTTCCCACGCGCCTCGATCGCGCCTCCCATCCAGATCAGCTCCCGCAATCCGCCGCGGAGGTCGACGTGGTTCTGCACGCCTGCCGCCAGGTTGGTCAGCGGTCCCAGCGCAACCACCGTCATCTCGGCGGGGTGCCGTTCAATGTGGGCAGCCAGGTACTGGGGGGCGGGGACGACCGTGAAGTCGGTGGTTGCCAACGTCGGCTCCTCGCCGGTCATCTCGACGTAGCCGGTGCCTGTCGGTCCATGGGTATCGGGCGCCGTGCGCAGGCGCCTGAGGAGGGGTCGCGCCGCGCCGATGCTGACCGGTACGTCGCCCCGCCCGACCAGCTGCAGGATCTTTCCGGTGTTGCGGGCGACGTGGTGGATCTCGACGTTGCCGGCGACGCAGGTCACGCCGCGCAGGTTGAGCTCAGGTGCGGTAGCCGCGATCAGGAGCGCCACCATGTCGTCGATCCCCGTGTCGACATCCAGGATGACCGGGCGCGCATCCATGGCGGCCATCCTAGCGCGCTACGCTGGCCAGCCACCGGCGCGACCGACCTTGGAGGCGAGCGGCCGGCCGAGGGCCTCGGCGATGAAGCGCGCAGCCGTCAGCACCCCGTCGAGGTCAACCCCGCTGCGGACGCCCTCACGGTCCAGCAGGTAGACGAGGTCCTCGGTGGCGAGGTTGCCAGCCGAGCCCGGCGCGAACGGCGACCCCCCGGTCCCGCCAGTCGATGCGTCGAAGCAGCGGATCCCCAGTTCCATGGCGGTCACCGCGTTCGCCAGGGCCGTGCCGCGCGTGTCGTGCAGGTGCAGGGCGAGGGCCTCGGGGTCGATGCCGGCCGCGCTGAGAGCGCCGAGCACGCGGCGCAGGTCGACCGGCGTCGCCACGCCCAGCGTATCGGAGATCGACAGCTCGTCGACCCCCAGCAGTAGCAGCCGCTCGCTGACGCTGACCACCGCCCGCTCCTCGACCTCCCCGGTGTAGGGGCAGCCGAACGCGGTGCTCACATACGCGCGAATCCACCAGCCGCGCCGCCGCGCCTCGATGGCGATCGGCTCGAAGGCCGCCAGCGACTCATCGATTGTCATCCCGATGTTGCGCTGGGCATAGGCGTCGGTCGCCGCGGTGAAGAGACAGATCGCGTCCACATCAGCGGCGACTGCGCGGTCGAGGCCGCGCTGGTTGGGCACCAGCACCGGGTAGCGGACCCCCGGGCGACGATCGAGGCGCGCCAGCAAAGAGTCGGCATCGGCGAGTTGCGGGATGGTGTCGGCGCGCACGAACGAGGTGGTCTCGATTTCGCGCAGTCCCGCATCTGCCAGCAGCGAGATGAAGTGAAGCTTTGTATCGGTGGGGACGACGGTGGCCTCGGCCTGCAGGCCGTCGCGCGGGCCGACCTCGTAGATGCGGACCTCGGGGTGGGTCATCGGTCCGCCATCTTAGGCCGATACCTCCGCCAGCAGGTCCCCTCGCTGGACCTGCTGGCCGACCTGGACGGCGATGCTCGTCACCGTCCCGGCCAGCGGCGTCACGACGGCGTGCTCCATCTTCATCGCTTCGATCACCACCAGCGCCTGGTGCGCCAGGACCGATGCGCCCTGCACCACCCGGACCGCGATCACCCGGCCGGGCATCGGGGCGGTCAGGGTGGCGATGCCACCGGCATGCGCCGCCGCATGACGCACCGCCTCCTCGACGCTGGGGGGCATGGCCATCAGGAGCTCGAGCGACTGGCCTTCGATGTCGACATGAGCGGTGCCCCCTTCAACGATGAGCGTCACCTGGTGGGTGCCCCCAAGTTCCACGCGCCGCTCCTCGTCGCCGAATCTGAGCCGCACGGCGGCAGGTGCGGCAGCGCGCCAGCCACCGCCCCACGACCTGTGCGGCCCCGCCTCCAGCAAGGCTGTGGCCGCCGCTGCCCAGGCGGCCTCGCCCGGGACCGGCGCAGGCGGGAGGGGCAAGCTCGCCAGGGTATCGGTTCGAACCTCTCCTTCGCGCACGATCGGCCGGTCAACCAGCCAGCGCAGGAAGCGCAGGTTGGTGCGCACGCCGAGCACCTGCATCTGACTGAGCGCCGAGCCGAGCCGGGCGAGCGCCTCGTCACGGGTTCGGCCGTGGGCGATCAGCTTGGCAAGCAGCGGATCGTATCGGTCCGAAATGGTGTCACCCTGGCGCAACCCCGTATCCACGCGGACGCCGGTCGGCCAGCGCAGGTGCAGCAACCGGCCGCTGGCGGGCAGGAAGCCCGCATCGGGGTCCTCGGCGTAGAGGCGGGCTTCGATGGCGTGTCCGTCGAACTGCACCTCGGACTGGCTGAAGCCAAGCCGCTCTCCGCGTGCGATCCGCAGCTGGTCAGCCACCAGGTCGCGCCCCGTCACCGCCTCCGTCACCGGGTGCTCGACCTGGAGGCGCGTATTCATCTCGAGGAAGAAGAAGCGATCGTCATCGGTCAGCAGGAACTCGACCGTCCCTGCGTTGATGTAGCCGACCGCGACAGCCACGGCCAGGGCGGCAGCGCCCATCCGTGCGCGCAGCTCGGGCGAGACCGACGGCGCAGGCGACTCCTCGATCACTTTCTGATTCCGCCGCTGGGCCGAGCAATCCCGCTCGCCCAGGTGAACGCCGTTGCCATGGGCGTCGAACAGGACCTGGACCTCGACATGCCGAGCGCCTTCGAACAGGCGCTCGAGGATGAGCCGATCGTCCCCGAATGCGCCCTGTGCCTCGCGCCGGGCACCCGCCAGGGCTTCGGAAAGGCTGGTCAGGTCCCGGACAACCCGCATCCCCTTCCCGCCCCCGCCGGCGGACGGCTTCACGAGCAAGGGGAAGCCGATGCGGTCAGCTTCGAAGGTGAGGGTCAAATTGTCCTGGGCGGCGCCGTCGTAGCCCGGTGCCACCGGGACGCCGTTCGCGGTGGCGGTGCGCCGCGCGGCGGCCTTGTCACCCATGGCCCTGATGGCGGCCGGTGGCGGCCCGACCCAGGTCAACTCGGCGTTGCCCACCGCTCGGGCGAATTCGGCGTTCTCCGCCAGGAAGCCGTAGCCAGGGTGTATTGCGTCCGCGCCTGCGCTGCGTGCCGCCGCAAGGATGGCCTGGCTGTCCAGGTAGCCGGAGATGGGGAGGGCAAGGTCGACTCCGTCCGGGGGGCGGTCGTCGGGCGCGTGGACACCGATGCTGCGGATCCCAAGAGCGCGCGCGCTGCGGGCAATCCGGGGAACGATCTCCCCCCGGTTCGCGATCAGCAGGATGTGAATGGCGTGCCCTGGAGCTTCGACCACCCCAGCGACGGCACTGACCGAGTCACGCAGGATGCGCACCCGGCCTCCGACCCGCGTCGCCGGCAGCCGGCCGTCCGCCACCCAGCGTTGCACCGTCCGCACGGTGACGCCCAGCTTTGCGGCCACCTGGCGCGGGGTGAGCGCCTCATCGGTCATGTCGCGATTGTCGCAGAGGTCGCCGGTCGTAAAGCGAGGCGGCGGTTCAGCGCCCCCAGGAGGGCGTCCGCTTGTCGAGGAAGGCGCCGAGCCCCTCCTGCCCCTCCGGGGAGACGCGTTGCGCGGCGGCGCGCTCGACGGTCAGCGCCAGGGCATCGGCGCGGGAGAGGCCGCGCTGCTCGGCGATCATCTGCTTTGCGGCGCGGGCGGCAAGCGGCCCGGCCGTGAGCAGCTCGCCGACCAGTGCATCGATTCGCGCATCGAGCGCCGCCTCGTCCGCCAGGACTTCGTGGACCAGCCCGATCCGCAGGGCCCGTTCCGCCCCGAAGCGCTCGCCGGTGGTGAAGAGCGCCCGGGCATGTCCCTCGCCGATGCGCGGCAGGACGAATGGGCTGATCACCGCCGGGATGAGGCCGAGCTTTGTCTCCGTGAAGCCGAAGGCTGTGTCAGCGGTTGCAAGGGTCACGTCGGCCACGCAGCAGAGCGCCATGCCGCCGCCCAGGGCCGCGCCGTGGACCCGCGCGATCACCGGCACCGGACACTCGTCGATGGCGGCCAGCATGGCCTGCAGGCGTCCCGCATCGGCCTCGTTCTGGTCCATGGTCAGCTTCATGGCGGCCCGCTGCCATTCGATATCGGCCCCTGCGCAGAATGCCTTGCCGTCTCCGGCCAGCACGATCGCGCGCAGGGTCTCGGGCGGCTCGGCACCGAGCGTTGCGAACGCGTCGCGTAGCGCCGCGATCAGGTCGGCATTGAACGCATTGCGCACCTCGGGCCGTGCGAGGACGACACGCGCGACCAGGCCCGAGCGCTCGATTCGCAGGAGGTCGGTCACTTTTGTCCTCGCCGATAAAAGGGCTCCGTGACCGCTTTCACCGAGGCGAGCAGTGGCTCCTCCAGCCAGACGACATCGGTCCCGTCCGGAACGTCCACCGTGGCCGAGGCTCCCTCGCCGCCGAGCAGCCCGAGCAGCAGTCGAGAGGTCCCGTCGCTCTCCGATTCGACCAGCCAGGCGGCGTCGACATCGGTCGCCCGCAGTGCCTCGGCCAGGGCGGCCTCGAGAACCAGGCCCGCCGGCCCGGGGAGGCGCAGATGAAGTGAGAGACGAGCCGGTGGCGTGAAGATCGGCAGCTCGCTGCCGGGGTAGATGCCGGCCGCCAGGGACGCCAGCTCATCGGGCTCGAAGCGGTAGGGGATCGGGCCGGCCGGATCCATGATTGCCGGCACCCCCGCCGCGGCCATGTTGGCGATGGCGATCCGCGCCGGAAGCGGCAGCGAGGCGGTGCCGCGCGGCGCCCAGGCGGAGAGTGCCGCCACCGAGGCGAAGCAGACGCTGATGTGGCGCCCATCGGTGTCAGCCGCCAGCAGAACGCTGATCTCGACCTCCTGGTCGTCGTGGACCGCCGACTCCAGCGCGGTTTTCGCCTCATTGCCGTGCTCAGGCGGGACGGGCAGGAGCAGCGATCCATCCAGCAGGGTGCGGTAGAAGGCCTCTTGCGCAGCTCGGTCCGGATCGCTGGAGCCTTCCGCGTCGCGGGCGGCGAGCATCACCTCGAACAGATTGGCGGCCGACTCTTCGAGCACCCCGCTAGGGGTGGAGCGGTCGTGGGAGCCAGGCTCGGGACGTTCCAGGGTCATCGGTTCGCAGCCTACCACCGGGGCCGATAGGATTGGGCCGTGGCCAGCGGGATCGATCATGTCGTCATCGCGGTGCCGGATCCGGATGCCGCTGCAGAGCAGCTGACCAAAGCGCTGGGGATCGCCTTCAGCGGGGGCGGACGCCACGAGGGGCTGAGCACGTTCAACAGGATCGCCTTTCTGGGTGACGCGTACCTGGAACTGATCGGCGTCGAGGACGAGAGCCGGGCAAGCGGGTTGCCGATCGGTGCCGCCGCGGTCGATGCACTGGCACGCGGCGGGGGCTTCGCCACCTATGCGCTGCTTGAGGACGACCTCGAGGTGCGGGTCGCCGCGCTGCGGGCCGCGGGCAGCGCGATCGGTCAGATCAACCACGGCAGCCGCCAGCGCCCCGATGGCGGACTGGTCGAATGGTGGACCGCCACGCCGCCCGAGCTCGGCCCGGATCGGCCTCCGTTCTTCATCAAGCACGCCTACGCGGGGAACGAATGGGGGCCCGATGCGATGGCCGCCCGCCGCACATTCCGACACCCGATCGGCTCGCCGGCGGGCCTGCTCCGCCTGGAGATCGCGACCCCTGACCCGCCGGTCCTGGCGGCCGACTACGCCGCGGAGATCGGCTTGGAGCTGTGGGCGGTCGGCGACCTGGCGGTCGGGAGGGTCGGTCCCCACGTCATTCGTCTTGTGCCGTCGCGCGAGATGGAGGTGGCCGCGGCGGTCACCATCGGTGCCGACGTCACCGTGCCGCGAACGTTCCTGGCTTTCGGCGTGCGCTTCGATGTGGAGCCGTTACCGGGCCGAACGTCCGGCTAGATAAGGCTTCCCAAGGGCGGATAGGTGGGCCCGCGCCGCAACCGCTGGCCACCAGGCAGGCGCAGCCATGTGGTGGCTACAACGGCCAACTTGAGGGCTCTGCCTGTCGCTCACAGCCGCCTTGTGGCAAATCAGCCACGGAGAGGGGATCGGCGCGTCCATCTTGGCCGTTATGGCCACCAGGTGGCTGCCGGAAGCGGACAGGTTTGAGCTGGCGAGCCCCCCTATGAGCTACATCCGGAAGACGCCGAACCTCGTTTCGCCGATCTCCGCGTTGAGGGCGGCGCTGATGCCCATCGCCAGCACCCGCCGTGTGTCGAGCGGGTCAATCACCCCGTCATCCCATAACCGCGCGGTCGAGTAGTACGGCGATCCCTGGCGCTCGTACTCGGCCAGGATGCGGGCCTCGAAGGCGTCCCGTTCCTCGTCGGATGCCAGGTCGCCACTCACCGTGGAAAGGACGCGCGCCGCCTGCGCGCCGCCCATCACGCTGATCCGTGCGTTCGGCCACATCCACAGCTGCCTCGGCGAATAAGCACGTCCCGCCATCCCGTAATTGCCGGCTCCGAACGACCCGCCGATGATCACGGTGAACTTGGGCACCGCTGTGGTCGCCACCGCCGTTACCAGCTTGGCGCCGTCCTTGGCGATGCCGCCGGCCTCGTACTCGCGGCCGACCATGAATCCGGTGATGTTCTGCAGGAAGACGAGCGGGATCCTGCGCTGGCTGGCGAGCTCCACGAAATGGGCTCCCTTGAGGGCGGAGCTGCTGAACAGGATTCCGTTGTTGGCCAGGATCCCGACCGGGTAGCCATCGATATGTGCGAAGCCGGTGACCAAGGTCTCGCCGTAGCGCTCCTTGAACTCGTGGAACTCGCTGGCGTCGACCAGCCGCGCAATCACCTCGCGCACGTCGTAGGCCTGCCGCGGATCGGCCGGGACCACCCCGTATAGCTCCTCCGGATTGACCAATGGCGCCGCCGGCTCGCTGCGCTCCCACGGCGGCGCCGGCTTGCGCCAGGCGAGCGAGCGCACGATCTCGCGGCCGATCGCCAGCGCGTGCTCGTCGTCCACCGCGTAGTGATCGGCCACCCCGCTGGTCACGGTGTGGACCTCGGCTCCCCCGAGATCCTCGGCACTGACCTCCTCGCCGGTGGCGGCCTTCACCAGAGGCGGGCCGCC
>JANMPX010000294.1:0-3215 GCA_031370085.1 Chloroflexota bacterium
GGGACCCTGATCGTGATCGAAACCGAAGGAGGAGACACGGATGAGCTTCACAGCACCTGAACCGGTCGACCGGTGGCGGACGGTCGATATCGTCGTGGCGGCGGTGATCGCCGTCGCCTTCGGCGCGCTCTTTCAGGCGTGGAACGGGGTGTGGGCCTTGACGGAGCCGCTCTTCCGCTTCTTCTGGCCGGCGCAGGCGTTGATGTACGGCGTCTGGCTGCTGCCCGGCGTGCTCGCCGCGCTGGTCGTCAGGCGGCGAGGCGCCGCCTTCTTCGGTGGTTTCGTGGCCGCGGCAGTCTCGCTGTTGCTCGGCTCGCCGTACGGGCTCGACAGCCTGCTGTCCGGAGCCGTGCAGGGAGCCGGAGCCGAGCTGGTCTTCGCCTTCGCTCTGTATCGATCCTGGGGATTGTCGGCTGCCCTGCTGGCCGGCGCAGCCTCGGGAATCGGCGCATGGCTGCACGACGTGCCGATCTACTACCCGAAGGTGGATATCGGGCTGCAGCTCGCGTACGGTGCCTTCATCCTGCTGAGTGGCGCGATCGTGGCCGGCGCCGGGGCCTGGATCCTGACGCGCGCCCTGGCCGAGACCGGGGTTCTGGCGCCCTTCGCATCGGGGCGGCAGCAGCGGCAGGTCTGAAGGATCCGCTGCGGTCGATGGGCGAGACTCGGCCGGCCGCCGTCGAGGTCACCGACTGGGGCTGGCGGCACGCCGGGCGCCGCGACTGGGCGCTCCGTAACCTCGAGCTGCGCATCCGCCCGGGTGAGCGGGTCCTTCTGCTCGGTGCGTCGGGCGCGGGCAAGTCGACCCTCCTGGCAGGGCTCGCCGGGCTCCTGGACACGGCCGGCGGAGGGGAGGCCGAGGGTGAGCTGCGGATCGACGGGATCGACGCCCGCCGGGCGCGTGAGCGCGTCGGGATTGTCTTCCAGGACCCGGAGACCCAGCTGGTGATGGCGCGGGCCGGGGATGACGTGGCCTTCGGGCTGGAGAACCGATCGGTCCCCGTCGAGGCGATCTGGCCGCGGGTCGACCGGGCGCTGGCCGACGTCGGGTTCCGATACGGGCGCGACCGCCCGACCGCCGCCCTCTCCGGCGGCGAGCAACAGCGTCTAGCGCTCGCGGGGGTCATCGTCCTGCGACCGGGGCTGCTGCTCCTGGACGAGCCGACCGCCAATCTCGACCCCGACGGGGCCCGGCTGGTCCGCGCCGCCATCGCGGGGCTGGCGGCCGCCGCCGGCGCGACGGTGCTGCTGGTCGAGCACCGCGTCGACGAAACGCTCGACCTGGTCGACCGCGCCATCGTTGTGGCACCGGGCGGCGGCGTGGTCGCCGACGGAACGCCGGCCGACGTCTTCGCCGCGCACGGCGACCGACTGGCAGCGGCCGGCGTGTGGGTCCCCGGCCATCCCATTCCGGCGCCCAGGCGTGTGCCCCACGCGACCTCCGAGGTCCTGATCGAGGCTCGGCAGGCAGGCTTCCGCTATCCGGGTGCGGATCGCTTCGCCCTCGCCGAGGCCGATCTCGACCTGCGGGCAGGCGAGGCGCTGGCGGTGGTGGGTCCGAACGGGTCGGGCAAGTCGACGCTGGCGATGCTGATCGGAGGGCTGCTGCGCCCAAGCGCCGGCAGCGTGACAGCCGGGGCGGGACTCGCGCCGGGGCGCGAGGGCGCCCCGCTCTGGGCGTGGGAGGCGCGGCGGCTGGCCGGCGCCATCGGATCGGTCTTCCAGGATCCCGAGCACCAATTCCTGACCGGCCGTGTCCGGGACGAGCTGGAGCTCGGACCGCGGCGGCTCGGGCTCGGGGAGGTCGAGGCGTCCCGTCGCTCGAATGAGCTGCTGGAGCGCCTGCACCTCGGCCACCTCGGTGAGGCGAACCCGTACACGCTGTCAGGTGGCGAGAAGCGACGCCTCTCGGTGGCGTCCGTGCTGGCCACGGCGCCGGCCGCCATGATCTTGGACGAGCCCACCTTCGGGCAGGACCGGCGCACCTGGGTGGAGCTGCTCACGCTGCTGACGGCGCTGCGGGACGATGGGCGAGGAGTCGTGGTCGCCACGCACGATCTCCCGTTTGCCGCCGCACTCGCCGATCGAGCCGTGAGCGTTGATGACGCCCGCGTAACGGCCGCCTAGCCCGATGCACCTGCTCGTCCCCCTCGTGCCCGATCGCGGCGCGATCCTGGCCCGCGCCAACCCGGTCGCCAAACTCGCCGCCGCCGCGGCGCCCATGCTCGCCGCGCTCCTGGCGGTCGACCTGGTCACCGCCACCCTGCTCCTCGCGGGTGAGCTTGCCGCCGTCCCGTTCAGCGGCCTGCGCGCTGCGGCGCTGGCACGCCGCGGATGGCCGCTGATCCTGGTGGCGGTCGGGATCGGGCTGGCCAACGGCTTTTTCCCCGCCCAGTCGGGCGGCAGCTCACTGGTGGCCATCGGTCCCTTGCGTCCCAGCGGTGAGAGCCTGCTGGCCGGGGTTGGGCTCGGACTGCGCCTGATGGCGATCTCGTTTGCCGGGCTGCTGGCGCTGGCGACCACCGATCCGACCGACCTGGCCGATGCGCTCGGCCAGCAGCTGGGCCTCTCGCCACGCTTCGCGATCGGTACGTTGGCGGCTGTGCGGCTCGCACCGCTCGTCGCGGTTGAATGGCAGACGCTTGGCCTGGCGCGGCGGGCGCGCGGCGTCGACGCGGGTCGCAACCCGGTCGCCGCCATCCGCCTCTTCGGAGGTCGGCTGCTCGCCCTGCTGGTCGGCGCGATCCGCCGCGGCACACGGCTGGCGATCGCCATGGAGGCGCGAGGTTTCGGCGCGACCCTTTCGCGGACCTGGGCGCGACCGCAGCGAATGCGCGGTGCTGACTGGGGACTGATTGCCGGGGCGGTGCTGCTCGCCGCCGGGGCATCGGGGCTGAGCCTGGCCATGGGGAGCTGGCGCTTTATCTTCGGGTAGCCGCGTTCGAGCAGGCGCGGAGTCGTCCTCGACTGCGCGCCGTGGCGTACGACCGAACCGGTGCTCGGCATCGGAGCACATGGACAGGGATAGGGTCCGGACGGTGTCGCATCTTGGCTGCTCTGCCCCGATGCCGAGAATTCGGCCGGGATGGCGCTCGCTCTTGGCCCATGCGCTCGCATGCCGAGCACCGCATGCGCCAGGGCGGCAGCGACGCCTCAGATCTGCGGGCGGGTGCCGAGAAACGGTTCGAGCCAGGTCGGCTCGTGCCGGACTCCCA
>JANMPX010000001.1:0-3599 GCA_031370085.1 Chloroflexota bacterium
AGGATGCCAACGGCAACACCGTGACCGCCCGCATTAGGGCCTACAGGGCGTGCTGGGATGGCGACAACACCTACCGTCGCCTTGCATGGTTCGGGGAGGTCTTCAATGGTGGCGACTCGATGGGTGGTTGGAACACAAACGGTACCCAGAACCATCTCGATTACACGTCGATGCGGTACTCAGTAAATACTGGTTGGCTAACCCCATCCCTGGTCCCCGGCGGCTGTAACGTCACCTCCACGCCATTCACGTGCACAATTGCAGCTACCGACCACATCTACATCGACTCAAACCGGTAAGCGTCACCCGACTGTGCGGAGGCGAAGGTTGTTTCTAAGACGAGCGCCGATGGTCGTCATCTTGGGAGTTGCGGCCTTACTGGGCGCTGCGCTAGTCACCACGCAGGTGCGTGGCCAGGACCCACTCGCGAACTCATTGTCAACTGCGGCCCAACAGGAACTGCAACAGTTGCCGTCTGGTACCTATGTAGTTCCGTGTGGACCGGTGCCTCAGCTACCGACTGACGTTCGACAGAGCAAGCCTGCCGGCTTCTGGCTGCGCAACCCGGGCTTCTACATCCTTGTGGACGGACATTGCGCCCTCGATCCGAGCGCGACGCCGGCACCCTTCAGGGACGACGCTGCGGACGATGGAGCGCAGACATTCGTTTCGCCCTAGCACCTGCTTGTGCCTGGCCCTGTTGGTCCGTTAGGAAACTCTCATCACGAGGCTGGTTGAGGTCGACTTGCCCTAGGTCGG
Source organism: Chloroflexota bacterium (assembly GCA_031370085.1). Taxonomy (GTDB): domain Bacteria; phylum Chloroflexota; class Limnocylindria; order QHBO01; family QHBO01; genus CF-167. The sequence continues at coordinate 760 of JANMPX010000001.1, forward strand.
CGGGCTAAAGCAGCGGTGAGCTGGGGCCTAGCAGCGAGTGGGACGCTTCAGCTATGCAACGGACTCACCCGACGGATCATGCCCGCAGGTTGGTTCGCATACTGTGAGGTACGGACCACCATTCCATCAGGCCAAGATGGTCGCGTTTTTCTCGAGGCCGAGGCTCCGCAGACGCGCAGTTTCATCGCCCAGATCAGTCTGGCTCATGCTGCCTGGTTCCAAGGGCCGGAACGGCAGCATCTTCGGCGTGCGCGAGGGACTGGTTCCCGGCGCCAGTTAGGAGCGCAACCCGTCGACCTGCGCGGTGGGGCCTGCGTGGCCAGCACGACGAGGCGATCTACAAGCTCTTTCAGCCCGGCCGGCGCCGACGCCGACCGACGGATCGATGGACCGGAAGTCCCGCCGAGGGAGGCTTGTAGCCATGCTGTACCGTGAAGCGACGCCCAGCCGGGCGCACAAGGAGGGATGATGCGCCGCGTTGGTGTGCTTCTCGTCGTGCTCCTGGTCATGCTGCTGGCGCTCACCGCATTGCTGACGCAACTGGATTCCGCAGCGGGGTTGTCCGGGGCCAACTACGACGAGGGGGTGTATGCCTCGGCGGCGCGGCTGTTCCTGCGTGGAGTTCTTCCCTACCGCGACTACTTCTTCGCGCATCCGCCGGTGGCGGCGTTCGTCTTCTCTCCTGCGATGCTCCTCGACTCGAGCAAGTGGGGCGGTCCGGAGTCGTTCCTGGCGGCGCGCCAGCTGTCGGTGGATTACTCCCTCATCTCGGTCACGCTGGTGTTCGCGATCGGCCATCGGCTCGCGGGCTGGTGGGGGGCGACCGCGGCCGCGGTCGTCTGGTCGCTTGACCCGCGCGTCGTGGGGCTCAGCGCCCAGGTGATGCTCGACGGGCCGATGGTTATGTTCTCGTTCGCCGCGATCCTCGCCTACCTCGCCGTGCATCCGGCCTTGGCGCCTCGCGCCACGGTGCGTCGCCAGATGACCCTGCTCGCGTTTGCCGGCGGACTGGCCGCACTGAGTGCGCTCACGAAAGCGGTCGGCGTGACGGTGCTGTTCGCAATCGCCCTCGATCTGGTCTGGCGCCGCCTCGGCCCACGAGCCGAACCGCAGGTGCCCTCGGCTCCTCTGCTAAGGAGCGTGCTCCTGGGCGCTGGCGCGGTTTCTGGGATTGTGCTGACGCCGTTCATGATCGCGGCGCCGGGTGAACTGCTGCCCCAGGCTGTCTTCTTCCAGTTCCTTCGACCGCGCACGGAGATTGGGCTGATGGATCGCTTCGGGGCGTTAGTGGAGCGGCCGGCACAGGTGCCGATCCTCGTCATGGCGGGACTGGGGCTGGCTGCTGTGACCATCTCCGTGGCCATGTGGGTCGCCTTGGCCGTCCGGCGCCGTGGACGTGATGGCCACCTCTTCGCCGGGCCGGAGGTGGCGGGCTGGCGCGTCGTCCTGCTGTGGGCCGCGTTCAACGCCCTCGTCTTCATGTCGACTCCAAAAGTCCTGCCGCAGTACCAGCTCCATCTCCTGGCCCCGCTGGCGCTTCTTGCGGCTGGCGTTGGCCTGATACCGCTGTGGCTCAGGAGCATCCCACCCGCGTCTTCGCTGATCCGGCGCTGGGATGTGCCCGCGTTGATCCTCGTGCTGGTCGCCGTGGCCGCTCTGCAGGCTCCGTCGTGGGGACGGCGGGCGGGCGCCTACGTTCCCACGTACGTAACGATGAGTGAGTACATCCGGGAGGCGGTGCCGCCCGAGGCCCGGGTGCTCATCCTGGACGCGCGCGTGGCGTTCCTTGCCGGCCGCGAACCGAGCCGCGGCGCGATCGGCTATCTCGTCGACCCCTATGGCCACCTCGCGTTTCTCGGGCTCGACCTCGTCGGTCGCGAGCCTGCGGAGATGCTTCTTGCGGTCGTTCGGGGCGAGAAGCACGACTGGAGCAGTGTGGTGAGGAGTCGTAGCGCGCAGGCCGACCTGTTGGCGCGACTCGGCGACTCCGATCTCGTGGTCGTCCACAAGAACGAGCGGTGGCGCCTTGGACCCTCCGCTGACGCCCTCGACGCACTTGCCACCAAGGTCGAGCATTTCGGGAACTATCTGCTCTATTTCATAGGTCCGCCGCCGGGGTAGATCTCCGCGCGGCGTGTCCCCAAATTGGCGCAGATCTGTTGTGCGAATCGGCGCGTGTCCAACGGTCCTGCTTGTCGGCGCGTAAGTCCATAGACGCGCTCTCGTGACGAGCCTGGATCACGTCGAGTTGCCATACGGCGGCCTAACCGAGACTCGAGTCACGGGGGCTTAGGCAGGCGATCGGGGGGCTCAAGCATTCAAGGGACTCGGACGACGGATAGTGCCGGCCGGCTGGTTCGCATGCTCTGGGTTCGGACCATCATTGGCCCGATCCGCGCCCCTCCTCGCCTTGACCATCGGTCGGCCCAGGTGCTACAGTTGGGGGCCTTCGCGGGAAGTTTGGCGCGACCCGCCCGCGAACGTCGTCACAAACCCCATCAGTCCTTGATCCCCTGATCGCTGCGCGCGACCCTCGTCGCGCTCCGCGATCAGCGGACCACGCTGAGGCTCCGCCGCGTGAGGCGGACGCGACCTTAAGAACCGAAGACTGGAAGAAGCATCGATTTCGTCGAGGATGAATTCCGACGCATCGCGCGACCGGACAGGTCGCGTGAGCAACCAACGCGCATCGGCCAGCAAGCGTGCTAGCCGCGTGAAGCATTAGGTCAAGCTACTAAGGGCGTGCGGTGGATGCCTTGGCGCCAAGAGCCGATGAAGGACGTGGCAGGCGACGAAATGCTTCGGGGAGCTGCGAGCAAGCGTTATCACCCGGAGATATC
>JANMPX010000020.1:0-3068 GCA_031370085.1 Chloroflexota bacterium
GCTCGACCTGGTGATGGGCGAGGTCGCGCAGCCCCTCCACGCTATCGATCTTCGCGATCCGCCCCTCGCGGATGATTGCCACCCGGTCAGCGGTGCGCTCGACCTCGCTCAGGATATGGCTCGACAGGAAGGTGGTGCGGCCCTCGGCGCGCGCCTCGTGAACGAGGGCGAAGAACGACTGCTGCACGAGCGGGTCGAGGCCTGAGGTCGGCTCGTCGAGGATGAGCAGCTCCGGTCGGTGCTGGAGGGCGATGACGAGGCCGATCTTCTGCTTGTTGCCCTTGGAGTACTCGCGGAAGCGGCGCTTGGCGTCGATCTCGAAACGGTCGATCAGGGACCCCTGGTAGGCCCGATCCACGCCGCCGCGCAGGTTGGCGAAGTACTCGATCGTCTGGCCGCCGGTCAGCCGGTCGTAGAGGGTGAACTCGCCGGGGGTGTAGCCGATGCGGCGGTGGATGGCGACCGGATCGGCGGTCGACTCGATGCCGAACACGAGCGCGCGACCGCTGGTCGGACGGATCAGGTCGAGCACGGTCCGGATCGTGGTGGTCTTGCCAGCGCCGTTCGGCCCCAGGAAGCCGAAGACCTCGCCCTCGGTGACCTCCAGGTCGTCGTCGACTATTCCGCGGTGGATCCCGTAGGACTTGGTGAGCTTCTCGGTCTGGATGATGGCGGTCATGCCTGCCCCAAGCCTAACCCGTCGCGGCCTGACTGCCGTGATCCGAGGAGAGCTCCATCACGAAGACGGCGATCGCCACCAGGATGCTGACGCCCATGATCGGCGTGAAGATCTGCTTGAGCAGCGCGGTCTCGGTGATGAGGCCCACCAGGAAGCCAACCAGACCGATGTTGACACCCCAGAAGGTGAACTGCGCCACCATCCGTCCGCGTGAGGACTCCGTCCCGACGGCGAGAAGCAGCAGGCCGAAGATTGCATTGGCCATGACACCGATGAACGTGGTGTGATCCGACGCGATCAGCAGACCCGCCGGGAAGCGGTTGATGTCGCCCTGCACCGAGATGAAGATGGCAATGACCACCACGATCAGCGCGATGTCGACCACGATGAAGAGCGCGCTCATCCCAAGCTGACGCTCCGCCGAGGCGACGCTCCACGGGATGCGGGCGATCGGCCGGCCAAGGCGCACGACGAACGTCACGACCGCGGCGATCTCCAGGACGATCGAGAGGGGCAGCAGCGGCTGGACGTTGAACAGCAACGCGGTCAGGGCGACGACGCCGGCAAGGAGCAGGAACGAGATCTGGGCGATCCCGCCGCGCGGCAGGTGGCCGGGCGTGGAACCGACAAGCCGCCACTCCGCGACGACCATGCCGAACAGGACCAGGTAGCTGAACACCATCGCCACCGCGTGGCCACCGACCACGTCCCCGCCGGACGGGAAGATCTGCGTCCCGGTCGCGAGCTGGATCTGGAGCAGCGTGCCGATCGTGCCACCCACCAGCAGCATGGCGACCGAGCAGACGATCCCGACACGCGCCAGGCTCCGTGGACCGGCGTTCAGGGCCTGCCAGATCCACCACAGGAACCAGACGATGGTCGCCAGCACCGGCAGCGCCAGGATGGCGCGCGCGGGCAGGTTCCCGCTGTAGAACGCGACGACGTACGCCATCACCGACGCCACCGCCAGCCAGGAGAGGGTCCGCGTGGAGCTCGGCGAAACCGGTGCACGCCCGTCGTCCGAGAAGACCCAGAACGTGGTGGCCATGACCGACAGGGTCAGGAATCCCAGGGTGCCGGCATGGACGTGCGTCAGGATCACGTCTCGGCTGAAGTCGACCAGGTCGGTCCCATTCAGGATGCCGATCACGACCGTGACGACAAAGATCAGAAGTGCGGCCCGGTAGACGGTGCTGATGGAAGAAACATACGGCGAGCTGCGCATCGGTCCCTTTCTTAACCCGTTCGGAGATGGCCCCCGAGTGGCCCCATTGGCAGCTTGACGGGTGGTGATCATAGAGCGTGAGGTGCCCGAGAGCGGCGCCTCTTCCCTCTCTTTCTGCGATATAGTTGCATCCGCAATAAGTGGGCCCAGAGCATGGAAATCGACGCGGGCATCGCCGCCCTTCGCATCACCATCGGTTTGATCTTTGCTGCGCACGGCGCGCAGAAGGCCTTCGGCTGGTGGAAGGGGCCGGGCTACGCCGGATGGACGGGCGCCATCGGCAAGATGGGCTTCCGTCCGGTGGCGTTGTGGGCGTTCATCAGCGTCGCGGCCGAGCTGGGCGCCGGGCTGCTGCTGGCGGTTGGCCTGCTCACCCCGCTGGCGGCTGCGGGGCTGGTCGGGCAGGGAATCGTGATCATCGCCAGGGTGCACTGGGCGAACGGGTTCTGGAGCAGCAATGGCGGCTATGAGTTCCCGCTGGCACTGCTGGGCGGGTCGGTGGCGATCGCGCTGACCGGCCCGCTCGCGTGGTCGCTCGACGCTCAACTGCCGGTCGGGCTTCTCTACGAGCCGATCATTCGCTGGGGTGTTCTACTGCTTGCCATGGCGGTGGCGGCGCTCGCCGCTTTCCTGGCGAACCGGCATGCGGCCTCCGGCTGAGGAGGGCCATACCCTTAATGCCGCCGGCGAGGACCGTGAAGCGGTGATGCCCTCGTTACGTCGCCCGATGCGGATGTCAGATCGACTCCACGACCCCGCTTGCTGCAGGGCCCAGCACAGGAACGAATTCTTCCCAAAGGCGACCTGACTCAGGACGGCGGCAGCCAAACCTCATCGCCGCGGCGAACCCGGCCGCCTCGCTCGACCGTGGCGTAGACGCCCACGTTCACGTTGTTATGGCGCGCCGCGGCCCGCAGGATGCCGGGGTCCTTCGGCAGATCGTCCTGGGCGATAGTCGTCATGACGCACCGTTGGCACGGCTTGGTGATCCGCAGACGGACCTCGTCGCCGATCGCCAGGGACCGCCCGACCCATTCATTCTCGATGAAGCCGGCTTGGCCGTCGGTCGGAGTGACGACGACGTTCGGTCGGAAGCGGCGGACCTCGAAGCGACCCTCCGGGTAGAGCTGGCGGAGCCGGTCGAGCGTGGCGGTCGTCAGCAGG
>JANMPX010000075.1:0-4491 GCA_031370085.1 Chloroflexota bacterium
GTCGCTGTTCGTCCGTCCTCGTCGGGGCGCAGAACCAGGGTGAACTGGCCCCCCGCCGCGGTCAGCTCGGAGATCTTCTCGGAGGTTGCGAGGTCGGCCCGCAGGATGTAGATCGTGCCGTTGCGGGCCAGGATGGTGAGCATCTGGAAGGTCACCTTGGTCGATGGCCCGGGAATGACCACTTCGGTCGGAGAGGCGGATGGCGACGGCGAGGGACCGAGCTCGGGATTGATCGCCAGGGTGACGATCAGGTCGACGCGTTGTCCGGGGGCGAGGGTGCCGGCGACGGCGCGGTCATCAGGCACGCTGACGCTCACCGCACGCAGGTCCGGCCCGTTGGGATCGAAGGAGGCCCCCGGCTCAAGGATCGAGAAGGTCTGGCCCGAGCTGGCCGATGCGAGCATCGTCCGCGTCACGAGCTGTCCTGTCGCGATCGGGATGCCGCTGACCCGGCCGAGCACCTCGTCGATTCGCGTGAACGCGGTCTCGTTGGTGGGGTCGACGGGCACCGAGCGCATGACCAGGTCCCCCTCCTCGATCGGCTTGCGCGATGGAATCTCGCGCGCCGCCACCACCACCTGGCGCATCTGGGCTGTGCCCGCGCCGGTCAGGCCGCTCGCGCGCAGCGCGACGAAGACCGTCCCGGCTGCGACCAGCGCCATCAGCACTCCGACGCCGATGTACAGCTTCGAGCGCTTGCTGTTCTTGTCCGAGTACTCGAGTTCCACGAAAGGGTCGCTCCTTCGGTGCTAGTTCCAGGGGACCAGGCGCGCGCGCTGGGCTCGTTTGAGGGCCTGGTCGTTCGCATCGGCGTAGACGCCGGTGACGGCCTGGCCGGTGATCTCGTTGGCATTCAGATCGGTCACTTCAAAGACCGCGAAGCCGATGATGTCGACATAGCTGCCGGTGCTGGTAGCGGTGGCCACCGTGAAGGTGACCGGCTGCAGGTGAGTGACCGGCTGGCTGTCGCCGTTGGTGCCGGTCGCCCGAACGTCGAAGCGATAGCAGCCGGCGGCGAGTCCGACCGTGCTGATACTGAGCGTGGAGAGTGCGCCGTTTCCGCTCGAGGTCGGGGTCACCGAGCCGCTGCTGAAGGTGATCTGGCCGGCGCCGATGGTCGCCGCCCCGAGGCTGCAGTCGGTGAAGCTGGCGGGGTCATAGGACAGGGCGACCGCGCTGCCGGTGCTGCCCCACTTGGTGGTGCTGGCGCTGGTCGTCGACACGTACGTGGCCAGGCTGACCGTGCCGCCCAACGACGCGGCCGAGCCGCTCACCGTGGAGTTGGCCAGGCTGAAGTCGCGGGTAGCGCCAGCAACCGTTATTGGGACGGGATAGCGACGCGTCTGGAAGTACGGGTTGCCCGAATGGCCCTCCAGCCAGACGGTGTAGATGCCCGCGGGAATGGTGTCGGTCCGGATCCCGCTCATCGAGACCCGCGTCCCGTTCTTGGCAGGGATGAAGACGTCGGTCGACCAGGTCGGCTGATTCATGTCGCCTGCCGCCGGCGGGCTGACCGGCGGGTTCGGCAGGATGTCGTAGGTCGGATGCCCCGCAGCTGCGGCGTTGGCATCGCCGTGGAGGTGCAAGGTGACGGTGCTCGCGAAGGCGTCGTTGCGGGAGACGGTGAAGTTGGGGCCGTTGATCGGTGACGAGGTGGTCGATGGCAGTGTGATGGATGACGGGGGCGAGATCGTGAAGTCGGGGATCTGCATCACCGTTCCGTCGTAGACGGCCAGCAAGAGCCGATCGCCGACTGCGTACACCTCACTGAAGTTGCCGACCACCATCGGTGTGTCATTTCCGGACAGCGTGGCGACCTGGTCGTTCGGGTCGGCCGGCTGCACGATCGGCGGAAACATCGGGCCGGGGTACCCGTTGATCAGGTACAGGCCTTCCTTGTCCTTGAGCGTGTTGTTGGTGATTCCCGGCGGAACGCCGTTGTAGTAGACCCGCGAGCTTGTCGACTGGAAATTGCGAACGTCAAGGGCTATGAAGCCGCGGAATGAGTTGTCATTGCTCGCCTTGGCATTCGGTCCGTAGAGAGAGATGGGCGGCCCGGGCTCCGACTCGCTGGCCGGGGTGCGGCCTCCGTAGCCGAGCACATTGTTGGCATCCACCGCGCCATTGGTGCTGGTGGCAGCGGTAGCAAGCCCGTCGGTGAAGCCGCTGCCGGGTCCCGGGGCGGCCAGGTAGCGACGAGCAACAATCGGAATTGCTGGCCCGCCTGCCAGCTGGCAATGGGCCCAGGCGCCGGTATCCAGGGTCGTGATCCCAACCGCCCGCGCGAGCGCAGTGTCCATGGTCGACGAGATCGCCACACGGACGCTGGTGCCCGAGATGGTGATTCCCGAGCGCAGGAAGGTCGGGTCGCCGGCATGGCCGTCGACATAGACGCGGGCGTTGTCGGGGGCAATCGTGGCCACTGCGCCGGCAGGCGAGCCCTGCACGTTGACCATGGCCACGGTACGGGCGGCGTCGGCGGCGGCGTTGTCCGACTCGCCCATGATGAGGGCCCGGCAGGCGGCCAGCGCTCCGGCATCGGCGGCGGTCTGGACGTGACGTCGCTCGGCGTTCTGTCGCCCGAAGTCGACAGTGATCCCCGCGAAGGCGAGCAGGACCACCAACAGCACGGCGAACATGACCAGCACCTGGCCGCGCGGCGCCGAGCGCATCAGTTGACCACCATGGTGGCGACCGCCCGGTGGACGAATCGGCCGTTGGCATCGGTTCCCAGGAAGCTGCTTACCAGCGGCACCACGATGTCGGAGCGGTAGGTCAGGCTGACACGCACCAGGCACCCCTCGCGGGTGTCGGGGATGCAGGTGGTGGCGGAATTGCCGGTCGTGGGGCACGGCCCGTCCGCGGTAGTCACGTTGTCGCAGTACGACACCGTCAGGTCGCCGTTCACCAGGGTATCGACGCTGGTGGTCGGACAGGCGCCGGAAGTGGTGGTCGCGGTGAAGTGCGGCGGGGCTGACGAGAGCAGGCCGAAAGCCTGGGTGGTCGCCTGGACGATCGCTCCGCAGCGTTGCGCGTCGTTCCAGCTCTTCGACTGGTCCTCGTTGTACACGTAGATCGTGCCCGCGCGGGCTCCCTCGCGAGCGGCGTTGGTGAGCGCGACGTTGGCCTCGAACAGGAGCCCGAACTGGACGATGCCGACCAGGATCAGCATCACCGGCAGAAGCACGACGGCGAACTCGACCAGCGCCTGACCCGCGGGGTGAGGCGCAGCACGACGCTCAACCGCCGCCGCGGCAGGGGCTTGATCGCGGGAACGCAGTGCTGGCCAGGACATCGGTACTGTGGAGCGTAGAAAAGGGCGGTACCGACGGATATAGGCCGGTCGGGTATCGCGCGATCGGTACCGATGGACGTTTCGCTAGAATCGGGTTCCCCATGCCAGACCTCAAGGTCCATGCCCCGTTCGAGGCGACCGGCGATCAGCCGCAGGCGATCGACGCGCTCGTCGCCGGGGTCGCCGCAGGGCTGAAGCACCAGGTCCTGCTCGGCGCGACCGGGACCGGCAAGACCTTCACTGCGGCCAAGCTGATCGAGGCGGTGCAGCGGCCGACGCTGGTCATGGCGCACAACAAGACGCTCGCCGCACAGCTCTACCAGGAGTTCCGCGAATTCTTCCCCGACAACGCTGTCGAGTACTTCGTGAGCTATTACGACTACTTCCAGCCGGAGGCCTACCTGCCCCGGTCCGATACCTACATCGAGAAGGACTCGTCGCGCAACGACGAGATCGACCGGCTGCGGCACAACGCCACGCGCGCGCTGTTCGAGCGGCGCGACGTGATCATCGTTGCCTCGGTGTCGTGTATCTATGGGCTCGGCGCGCCGGTCGACTACGGCGCCACGGTCATCAACCTGAAGGTCGGCGGCCACTACCGCCGCGACGGGATCCTGCGTCACCTGGTCGATCTCCAGTACCAGCGCAACGACGCGGCCCTCGCCCGGTCGCGATTCCGGGTGCGTGGCGATGTGCTCGAGGTGCAGCCGCCGCACGGCGAGTACCTCGTCCGCATCGAATTCTTCGGTGACGAGGTCGAGCGCATCGTGGAGGTCGACGCGCTGACCGGGGAGCTGCTGGCTGAGCGCAGGGAGGTCAACTTCTACCCTGCCTCGCACTACGTGACTCCGCGCGACAAGCTGCTGGAGGCGATCGGCGACATCGAGGTCGAGATGGGAGAGCGCGTGGCGGGGCTCGAGGCGGAGGGGCGTGTCCTCGAGGGGGCGCGGCTCCGTCAGCGGACCGAGTTCGACCTCGAGATGATGCGGGAGGTGGGGTACTGCTCCGGCATCGAGAACTACAGCCGCCATCTGTCGCGCCGCGAGGCGGGGAGCCGGCCCTGGACCCTGATCGACTATTTCCCGACCGACTTCCTGCTGATCGTCGACGAGAGCCACATCACCGTGCCGCAGGTCCACGGCATGTACAAGAACGATCGGACCCGGAAGGAGATCCTGGTCGACTTCGGTTTCCGC
>JANMPX010000081.1:0-3115 GCA_031370085.1 Chloroflexota bacterium
TGGCGGGACAGGCGCCCTCGGCCCGCCGCTACGACGGGAAGTCGTAGGTGACCGAGATCACCGAGTCCTGCTGGCCAACGGTGAGCTGACCTTCCTTGATGATCTCGCTGGCACCGTTGGCATCCAGCTCGCGCCAGAACACGTAGTGCACCTGGGTCCCGGATAGGAAGACATCGGCTTCTTCGTAGCTCTTGCCACCCTCGCAGGAAATACGTCCAACGTCGGGCGAGCACAGGTAGTTGGCGGCGCCTGAGCCGGGACCCTGGTACGGAACGACGTTCGTCTGCAGGGCAATGGTCGCACCGGTCGGAACCGATCCGCTGAACATGATCTGGAAGGTGATGTTCACCTCGCCGGGCGTCTGGCTCGGCACGAGTGTCGGAGTGCCGGCAGCCGTTGGAGAGACCGAGGCCACCGATGCCTCGGGGAGCTCCGTCGGCGAGGCAGCTCGCGCGGAGCACCCGGCCAGGACAACCATGGCGATGCCCATGCCGACCACAAAGCGACGCTGGCGACTCACCCGGGCATCATGCTCTTCGCCACTGCGGCTGGACTGCGGTCGCCTGTCCGGAGGGATCAGCCGACCAGCAGCCTGACCGCCACGATCGTCCCGATGACGATGATGAGGACCCGCAGGACGACCGGCGACAGGCGGCGGCCGACCCGCGCGCCCAGCTGGCCGCCGATGATCGACCCGATCGCAATCAATAGGGCCGCCTCCCAGGCCACCGGCGCCACGAAGATGAAGACCAGGGCCGCGACGCCGTTGACGACCGCGAGCAGCACGTTCTTCAGGCCGTTGAGCCGCTGGAGGTCGTCGGCCAGGAAGATCCCCAGCAGCGCCATCAGGATCACCCCCTGCCCGGCGCCGAAATAGCCCCCGTAGATCCCGGTCAGGTAGACGGAGCCCAGCAACGTAATCGAATGATCCGCAGCGCCACCGTGGCGCGTCGCCAGCGCCCGAGAGATCCGCGGTTGCAGGGCAACCAGCAGACAGGCGACCAGGATCAGCACCGGCACGATGCGCTGGAACGCGCTGGCCGGCAGCACGAGCAGCAGGAATGCCCCGGTCAGGCCGCCGAGCACCGAGGCAACGCCGATGGGCACCGCCCGAGCCCGCTGGCCGGCCAGCTCACGCCGGTAGCCGATCGCACCGCTGATCGAGCCGGGGACCAGGCCGACCGTGTTGGAGACGTTGGCCACGATCGGCGCATAGCCGAAGGCCAAAAGGGTCGGGAAGGTGATCAGCGACCCAGAGCCGACGATCGTGTTGATCGTCCCCGCCGCCAACCCGGCAGCGAGGATCGCGGCGCCTTCGAGTGGGGTCACGCGACGGAGGATGACTTTCCGTGACTGATGCTGCAAGGGGCCGCACCCGTCCCGCGTTTGCAGCTCCAGCACGCAATGACGAGGCGGAGGATCCCGCTTGGCAGCGGTTGTCCCTACCTGCAACTGGTCACCAAGCCAACGCCTCAGTTGAGCCCAATTTGCCCTCCATCAGGCACTCCTTCGGCGTTAGTGGCTCCACCTGCAAACCGGAGCCGCATTCGGCGTCGCGCTCCCTCGACACCCCTGCTACCCTCCGCTTCATGAGCGGAGCAGGCTCTCGGGCTGTCTACGAGCGGTTCATGGCCGCCATCATCACGCGCGACGCGGCGGCGCTCGACGAGGTGCTGCATCCGGACTTCGTCGAGGTCTACCCGCAGTCGGGCGAGCGGACCGCCGGGCCCGAGAACCTGAAGGCGATCGTGACCGCTGTTCCGGGCACCCTCCAGTCGCTCGGACGCCACATGGTCGGCGCGGAAGACCGCTGGGCGATGACCCCGACCTTCACGCTCGTCCACATCGAGGGCAGCGGCGATGTGTTCACGGGTGTCCAGAAGGCCCGCTACCCCGACGGCTCGGACTGGTGGGTGATCCAGATCGCGACGATGCGAGACGGCAGGGTCTGGCGCCTGGAGAGCTACTTCGGCCCGGCCTTTGAGCCTGCCCCGTGGCGTGCCCCGTTTGTGACCGTCGAGCCGAGGACATAGCCATGCAGCAGCCCTACACGCACGGCCGATGGGTCGTGAAGGAAGGACGCGAGGCGGAATTCCAGGCTGCCTGGGAGGAGCTCGCCGAGTGGACAGCCCGGAACATCTCCGGAGCGGTTGGTGGAGAGGCGAGACTGCTCCAAGACAAAGAGAACCCGAGGCTCTTCTACTCTTTCGGGCCATGGCAGAGCCTCGAGGCGATTGAGGCCTGGCGCGCGAGCGCCGGCTTCCAGGAGCAAGTCGGGCAGATCCGCGAGCTGCTCGAGGCGTTCGAGGCTCATACCCTCGACCTGGTGGCCCAGCACTGATCCCGGTCCGCCAGGTGTGAGCATTTCCGGCCGGGAAGGCACTCCCGCTCGCGTGCGCAAGTTCGTCTTCGACCATTTCCTGGAGCAGGGGGCTCCGCCGGTCGCAGAGCAGGTCATGGTCGAGTTCTCTCTGTCGCGGGAAGAGGCGACGGACGTCCTCCGCGACCTGGCAGCGGCGCGCCACATCGCGCTGGTGGACGACACCGCGCGGATCCTGATGGCCTTTCCGTTCTCGGCAATCGCCACGCCGTTCCGGGTCGAGGTGGGCGGTCGCAGCTACTTCGCCAACTGCGCCTGGGACGCCGTTGCCTTCCACGCGATGCTGGGCGAGCCGATCCTCGTCGAATCGTTCTGCCATCACTGCGCCGCGCCCATCCGGATCGAGATGAGGGACGGCCGCGCAGCGCGCGTGGACCCGGGCGGGACGCTCGTCTACCTGGCCCTGCCTCCCACGCAATGGTGGGAGAACATCGTCACCACCTGTTCGAACACAATGGTCTTCTTCGCATCCCCAGAGCATCGAGACGCGTCGCCCCTGCGCGCGCCCACCAACGCCGCAGCGTCGCTGACGCCGGATCAGGTCCATGCCCTGAGCGGACCGATCTACACGGGAAAGTTCGCCCTCGACTACGCGCGGCCATCGAGGGAGGAGCTGGTCGCACATTTCGCCGCCATCGGTCTCACCGGCGACTACTGGAAGCTGTAGGCACCACCAGCCCTGCGCACGCGTGGTTCCTGGTTCCTGAACCTCGCCTCGATCCTCACCCTCAAGCT
>JANMPX010000094.1:0-9135 GCA_031370085.1 Chloroflexota bacterium
TCCTGCGGGATCTCGACGGAGCCGATCCGCTTCATCCGCTGCTTCCCTTCCTTCTGCTTCTCGAGGAGCTTGCGCTTGCGGGTGATGTCGCCGCCGTAGCACTTGGCCAGCACGTTCTTGCGCATGGCCCGGATCGTTTCGCGGCTGATGATATGTGAACCGATCGCCGCCTGGACCGGCACTTCGAACATCTGGCGCGGGATCAGCTCCTTGAGCTTCTCCACCAGCGCCTTTCCGGCCCGATACGCGTTGGTCTTGTGCACGATCAGCGAGAGGGCGTCGACCGGCTCTCCGCTGACCATGATGTCGAGCTTGACCAGGTCGCCGGGCCGATATCCCAGGTACGCGTAGTCGAGGCTGGCGTAGCCACTGGATCGGCTCTTGAGAAGGTCGAAGAAGTCGATGATCAGCTCGGCCAGCGGCATCTCGAAATGCATGTTGACCCGAGTCGGATCCAGGTACTCCATGTTCATGAAGTTGCCCCGCCGGGTCGTGGCCAGCTCCATCAATGGACCGATGTACTCGGTCGGGGTGATCACCGTGGCCGTCACCCACGGCTCGCTGATCGATTCGATCTCGCCCGGACCCGGCATCTGGGCCGGGTTGTCGACGACCAGCTCATCGGCCCTGTTCAATTGCTTGACGTGGTACTCGACCGATGGCGCCGAGGCGATCAGCTCCAGCCCGAACTCCCGCTCCAGGCGCTCCTGCACGATCTCCATGTGCAGCAGGCCCAGGAAGCCGCAGCGGTAGCCGAAGCCCAGCGCCACGCTCGACTCGGGTTCGTAGACAAAGCTCGCGTCGTTGAGGTGCAGCTTGTCGAGCGCGTCTCGCAGCAGCGGGTAGTCGTCGCCGCGCATCGGGTAGATGCCGGCGAAGACCAACGGCAGGGCCTGCTTGTAGCCGGGCAGTGGCTCGCTTGCCGGGCGGTCAGCCGCTGTCAGGGTGTCGCCCACCCGCACCTCGGCGATGCTCTTGAGCCCCGAGGCGACGTAGCCCACCTCGCCCACCGTCAGGCGTCGGGTCGGGACCGGCTGCGGGCGGAAGTAGCCCAGCTCCAGGATCTCGCTCACCACCCCGGTGGCCATGAACTTGATGCGCTCGTGGTCGTGGAGGGTGCCGTTGGCCACGCGCACGTAGGCGACCACGCCCTTGTATTGGTCGTAGTGGCTGTCGAAGACCAGCGCCTGGAGCGGAGCCGATGCGTCGCCCTTCGGCGGCGGAATGCGATTCACGATTGCCTCGAGGATCTCGCCGATCCCGATCCCCTCCTTGGCCGAGGCCAGGATCACCTCCTCGCGCGGGATGGCGAGGATCTCCTCCAGCTCGCCCATCACCATCTCGGGGTCGGCCGAGGGCAGGTCGATCTTGTTGATCACCGGGATGATGGTCAGGTTGTGGTCGAGCGCCAGGTGCACGTTGGCCAGCGTCTGGGCCTCGATCCCCTGGCTGGCATCGACCACCAGGATCGCCCCCTCGCAGGCCTGCAGCGATCGGCTCACCTCGTAGGTGAAGTCGACGTGTCCGGGGGTGTCGATCAGGTTGAGCGCGTAGCTCTGTCCATCCGCGGCCTCGTACTGGAGGCGCACCGCGCGGGCCTTGATGGTGATCCCCTTCTCGCGCTCCAGGTCCATGGAGTCGAGCACCTGCGATGTCATCTGGCGCGGGTCAATGGTGTGGGTCGCCTCGAGCAGCCGATCGGCGAGCGTGCTCTTGCCGTGGTCGATGTGCGCCACGATGCTGAAGTTGCGGGTGCGCTCCGGGGGGATCATCAAGTGGCGCCGGCGAAGGTCGCGAAGCCGATCATCCCGATCACGTACAGCAGCAGGGCGATCGCCGAGTCGATCCCGATGGGGCCGATGCGACGCGTTGGCCGGACCACCAGTCCCCATGCGTAGATGACGGTCAGCAGGATCCCCAAGCCGGTCAGGTAGATGTCGACCGCCGTCGTTTCGGGCAGGACCGCCCGGCCGGCGATCAGCCCGGCCAGCAGGAAGAGGGTCATCAGGAAGGCGTTGCCGCCGAAGATGTCGCTGACGGCCAGCTGGTAGTCGCCCATCCGAACCGAGGCGATACCGGTCGAGATCTCCGGCAGCGCGGTGCTGGCCGCCAGCACGGTGGCGCCGAAGACGACCCCGGAGAGCCCGATCCCCGCGGCGATCCGTTCGCCACTCTGCTCGAGCATGAGCCCTGCCACGAGCGTCACGAGCGAGGCGATTGCGAAGCGCGCCAGGACGCGGCGCGTCCCGCCGGCCATGGCCCCAGCGGCGCGCTTTTCCGTCGCATGCCCGCGCGGTAACGCCTGCCCGTCCGGCGGGTTGCCGGCCGCGTGCCATGGCAGCTTGCCCCGCGATCGGCTGATGAGCAGCAGGCCCACCACCCACAAGACCACGATCAGCAGCTCACCGGGGCCGATCCGCCAGAGCACCAGCGAGGCCGGGAGGAAATGGCCCATCACCGACACGGTGAGCACCCCGATCACCAGGGCCGCCTCAAGCACCAGGATCAGCGATGCGGCCCGGTAGGTGAGCGGCTTGCCACCGCGAATCCCGAAAGCGTCCAGCGCGACCAGCACCAGGGTCTGGATGGCGATCCCACCAAGGATGTTGCCGATGGCTATCCCCAGATTGCCGGAGACCGCCGCGCCAGTGGTGATCGCGATCTCCGGCAGGTTCGTGGTAACGGCCAGGATCACCAGCCCGCCCAGCGCCTCGCCGAAGCCGAAGCGGCGCTCCAGCACATCGGTCGTATCGGACAGCCAGAGGCCGGCCAGCCAGACGGCGGCGGCCGAGCCGATGAAGATCGCCAGTGCCCCCGCCAGGGGCAGTCCCGCAAACATGCCGGTAAGGGTAGCGGGCCGCTCGGTGCTATACTCCGCGACCGAGGCGCCAGGCCCCGCCGGCGCTCGTTTTCATGCTCAAACCGCCATCGCTGAGGATCATCTGTGGCCAGAAAGGCTCGTACATGGAAGGGCGCACGCACGCCCCAGGCGTTGAAGCGCGTCCGCCAGTCGCTCCGCCGTCGCGCGGTCAATCGCCGAACCCGGAGCGAGGCCAAGACGCTCGTGCAGCAGGCCAGCAGCATCGCGCTCGGGCGCAGCGAGGGCGACGGACAGGCCGCCGTGGTAGCCGCCATCAGCGCCCTCGACAAGGCAGCTGAGAAGGGGATCATCCACCCCAACAACGCCGCTCGTCGCAAGAGCCGGCTGATGGCCAAGGCCAACGCCGCGCATCTGCTCGATGGCGCCCAGACCGAGGAAGCCGCGACCCCCAAGAAGAAATCGACCGCCACCAAGACCGCGCAGCGCAAGAAGGTGGCCGTGGCCAAGGCCAGCAAGGCCGCCGCTGCCAAGGCGCCCGATCGGCCGCGCACCGCCGCCGGCAAGGCCAAGGTCGCGGTCGTTCGCGCCTCCCGCGAGTCCGCGGCCGCTCGCAAGCGAGCCAAGAGCGGCGCCGATGACGAGGCTCCGGCCGAGAGCTAGCCGCGTGACAGCGCCTGGCTCGGCGGCGACAATGCGGGCGTGACGGCCTCGTCGGATCTCACGACTCGCGCAACTCGCCTCGCCGCCAACCTGGGCGTGTTGGCATTGATCGCCTGGGCCGCCCTGTACCTGGTCACGACCCAGATCGCCTGGGTCCGGAGCGCGTCGCCATTTGGGAACGATCCGTGGGACCTGGTCGTCTCCTACGCCGCCATCTTCCTGCCGATCGTGGTCAGTGCCACCTTCGTCCGCAGCATCCGCCACCGCGGCCCGCGGCTCGAGCCGGCGATCGCGCGGCGCATCCGGACCGGCGTGGCGATCAGCCTGCTGGCGATCGGGCTCAATGTGGCGACCGATGCGCTGGCGCTGCTGAGCGTGCCACTCCCCGAGTCGGCGGCGACCAGTGACGGCCGGCTGGCGCTGATAATCGGCCTTGTTGCGGTCACCGGCATTGCCTCGATGGTGGCGGGGGCGCTGCTCGTTCGTGCCTACCGCGTCAGACCTGAGCAGGTCACCTTCGGTACCATCGCAGAGCCTGATCTGCTCGACGATCTGCTCGGCCTGGCCGGCGAGGTACCCGGCGTGGCCCGTCTGGTCGGTCCGCTGGACCGCTTCCTGGCCACCTCCGGCGCGAGCCCGCGCCGGCATCGGCTCATCTTCGGCGTACTGCTGGCCGCGCTGGCCGGACTTGCTGCTGACGTCTGGCACGCCGTGGTGGAGGGTCCCTGGGGCTCGCCGGTCGCGCTGGTCGTGTTTGCCAGCCTGGCCGGCATCGGCGTGCTGGGCGGGTACCTGTTGACCCTTGGGCCGCTGCGCCTGATCCGGGCAGCGAGCTGACGTGGCCGGCCGAATCGCGAGTGTAAACGTCTCCCCCGGCGGTGTCCCCAAACTGCCGGTTGCCGAGCAATGGGTGGGATGTCTGGGACTGGCGGATGACCGGCACCACGAGCCGGAACCGATGCACGGCGGGCCCGAGCAGGCGGTCTCGCTCTACTCAGTGGAGGCGATCGTGCGTGTCGCCGCCGACGGGCACACAGCCTTTCCCGGCGCCTACGGGGAGAACCTGACCCTCGAAGGCGTCGAGATGGATGAGATCGCGTCAGGTGTCCGCCTGGCGATCGGCGACGAAGGGTTGGTCCTGGAGGTCACCAAGCGCGCGGAGCCATGCCAGACGATCGCCCATTGGTTCGTCGAGAAGCGCATCGCGCGAATCAACTCGCGGCTGCACCCCGCCGATGCGCGCTGGTACGCGCGGGTGGTTACCGAGGGGCGAGTGCGACCAGGGGACGAGGTGCGGGTCGCCGAAGCCGCCAGGCGGGTCTAACGGCCAGGATGGACGCTGCAAGCCTCTCTGGGTGGCCGATTGGCCGCGGGGCGGCTGGCAGGGCCAGGAATCGGCCCGAAGTTGGCCGTAAGACCCGCGGGGCGGGTCCGACGGGAGCCCCACGGAGAGGCGACCGCGGCCGCTAGAGGGCCGGGCTTCTCCGACGTCGCACCTTCCAGATGTGCTCCATCGGCCATTTCCGCGCCCACTCGCGGTCCTCCGTGGTCCGGTAGGTGCTGACCGCATCGGGCTCCGGCCGCAGCTCGATGAGGTCCTCGATCTCGAAGCCGTTGGCCCGGAAGAGCCGGATCCACTCGCCGTAGGGCAGCTGGAACTCGACATGCTGGGACTCCCCAACGTCGACCACGTTGAGCTCGTAGTAGTTGAGCCGCAGCTGGTCGGTCACCTGCTCCGAATCGGGCGGCCAGCAGATGTCGGCGATGGGCGTGTGCATGCTGAAGACGAGCAGCCCGTCGTCACGCAGCAGGCGAGCGGCCTCGGGGACGGTGCGACGTGGATCAGCGAAGACCATGGCCCCGTGATCGCAGAAGATCACGTCGAAGCTCGCTTCCGGGTACGGAACCGACTCGGCGCTGGCGTGGACCAGCGGGAAGTCGAGCCCCGCCTCGGCCATCAGGCGGCGGGCATGCTCGAGCTGGCGCTCCGAGAGGTCCAGGCCCACGGGCCGCGCGCCGCGCTGCGCCAGGGCGATCGACCACTGCGCCGCCCCACAGCCGAGCTCCAGCGTGTCCTTGCCGGCCACCTCGCCGAGCGCATGAAGCTGCGACTCGGGGATCTGCCAGACACCCCAGGCGGCACCGTGGCGCGCCAGGTCGGGACCGTGGTCGGCCTGGTAGGTATCGGACAGCTCGTCCCAGAAGGCCCGATTGGTCCTGGCGTGATCGGTCAGGCCGGGAACGGCCTCTTCGGTATCGGCCACGATCAGCTCAGGGCGGCGAAGGCGCCGCGGCCGGCGTAGACGGAATCCGCCCCCAGCTCCTCCTCGATCCGCAGCAGGCGGTTGTATTTGGCGATCCGCTCGCTGCGGCTGACGCTGCCGGTCTTGATCTGGCCGGTGCCCAGCGCAACTACCAGGTCGGCGATGGTGGTGTCCTCGGTCTCGCCTGACCGATGGCTGACGATCGCCCGCCAGCCGGCCGCCTGGGCCATCTCCACCGCGTCGCGCGTCTCGGTCAGGGTGCCGATCTGGTTGAGCTTGATGAGGATCGCGTTGCAGGCGCGCTCGCGGATGCCGCGCGCCAGCCGCTCGGTGTTGGTGACCAGCAGGTCGTCGCCCATCACCTGGATGCTGCCCCCCAGCCGGTCTGTCAGGGCGGTCCAGCCCTCCCAGTCGTCCTCGGCCAGGCCGTCCTCGAGGCTGATGATCGGGTAGCGCGCGGCCCAATCGGCCCAGAAGGAGATCAGCTCCGCGGTGGACAGCGTGCGCCCCTCGCGCGCCAGGACATACGAGCCGTCGGAGTACACCTCGCTGGCCGCGGGATCGAGCGCGATGGCGATCTGCTCCCCCGCCCGGTAGCCTGCCCGCTCGATCGCCTCGAGCACCAGCGCTATGGCCGCTTCGTTGGTCTCGAGGCTCGGCGCGTAGCCGCCCTCGTCGCCGACGGTCGTCGCGAAGCCGCGCTCGTGGAGCAGCGCACCGAGCGCGTGGAAGGTCTCGGCCGCCCAGCGCAGGGCCTCGGCAAAGGTGGCGGCGCCCAGCGGGGCGATCATGAACTCCTGGAAATCGGTCGAATTCACGGCGTGCTTGCCGCCGTTGAGGATGTTCAACATCGGCACCGGCAGGATGGGCGCCGCCGGACCGCCCAGGTACCGATACAGCGGTAAACCCTGCGCCGCGGCGGCGGCGTGGGCCACTGCCAGCGAGGCGCCCAACAGCGCATTGGCTCCCAGCCGGGACTTGTTGGGCGTCCCGTCGAGCTCGATCAGGGCGCGGTCGAGCCCGGCCTGGTCAAGGGCGTCGCGCCCGAGCAGCAACCCGGAGATCTCCCCGTTGACCGCGGCGACGGCGTGGAGCACGCCCTTGCCGCCGTACCGTGCCTTGTCGCCGTCGCGCAGCTCGACCGCCTCGTGGGCACCGGTCGAGGCCCCGGACGGGACGATGGCGCGGCCGAACGCTCCGCCGGAGAGCCGCACATCGACCTCGACCGTGGGGTTGCCGCGCGAGTCGAGCACCTCCCGGCCGTGGACAGCGGCGATGAGGGTGGTCACCGTTTCGCGGCCGGCAAGTCTCGGTCCGGCAGGGCCTCCACGCCGGGCAGCGGCTTTCCCTCGACGAACTCCAGCGACGCACCGCCGCCGGTCGACACGTGGCTCATCTGTTCGGAGAGGCCCAGCTGGTCGACAGCTGCCACCGAGTCGCCTCCGCCAACAATGGTGACAACTCCCTCGGCGGTCCGCGAGGCCACGAACTGCGCGATGGCGTTGGTCCCCTCCGCGAAAGCGGGGATCTCGAAGATGCCCATCGGTCCATTCCAGAAGATGGTCTTTGCCTTGGCCAGGTGATCGGTGAAGGCGGTCACCGTCTGCGGCCCGATGTCAACCACGATCCCGTCCTTCGGCACGCCTGCGAGCGGCACCACGTGCTTCTGCGAGCGAACGTGGACCTGCGCAGCCACCACAAGGTCGGTCGGGAGCATCAGGCGCACCCGCTTGCGACGCGCCTCGCTCATGATCCGTTCCGCGTTGGCCAGCTGATCCGGCTCGACGAGGCTCTTGCCCATGGGGTAGCCCTTGGCCGCCAGGAAGGTGTTGGCCATGCCACCACCGATGAGCACCGCCGGGCAGCGTGACAGGAGCGCCTCGAGGACCTCGAGCTTGCCGCTGATCTTCGCCCCACCGATCAGGGTGTGGAACGGCTTGGCGGGCTTCTCCAGCAGGGCCGACAGGGACTCCACTTCGCGCTCCAACAGGAGCCCGGCCACGCTCGGCAGGATGTGGGTGATGCCCTCGGTGGAGGCGTGCGCACGGTGGGCAGAGCCGAACGCATCGTTGACGTAGATATCGGCCATGCCGGCCAGCGCCGCGGCGAACTTGGGGTCGTTCGCCTCCTCTTCGGCGTGGAAGCGCAGGTTCTCGAGCAGGAGCAGGTCGCCGGGCCGCAGCTTGTCGATCGCCAGCTGGACCCCCGGGCCGAGCGCGTCGCCGGTCATGCGCACCGGACGGCCCAGCAGCAGGCCGAGCCGATCCGCCACCGGCTTCAGGCGCAGCCCGTCATTGACCTTGCCCTTCGGCCTTCCGAGGTGACTGGCCAGGATGACCGATGCGCCGCGTTCCAGCAGGTAGACGATGGTCGGCAGGCTGGCGCGGATGCGGGTGTCATCGGTGATCCGCCCATCGTCGAGCGGGACGTTGAGGTCGGCCCGCAGGAAGACCCGCTTGCCGCGGACGTCGATGTCGCGAACCGTCTTCTTGTTCAAAGCCGGGCAGCCATGAAGGTGGCCAGGTCGGCCACGCGGCAGCTATAGCCCCACTCGTTGTCGTACCAGGCCACCACCTTGAGCAGGTTCTCCCCCACGACCATGGTGGACAGCCCGTCGACGATGCTCGATCGCTCGTCGCCCTTGAAGTCCATGCTCACCAGCTCCTCGCTGGTGACGCCGAGCAGGCCCCGCATCGGCCCCTCGCTGGCCGCCACCAGCGCCGCGTTGGCGCTCTCCGCGGTCACCGGCCGGGCGGTCACCGCCACGAAGTCGATGATGCTCACTGTCGCGGTCGGCACGCGCAGCGAGAAGCCGTCGAAGCGGCCCTTCAGACCGGGAATCACCAGCGACAGCGCCTTGGCGGCGCCGGTGGTGGTCGGGATGATGTTCTGGCCGGCGCTGCGTGCCCGCCGCAGGTCCTTGTGGTAGACGTCGAGCACGTTCTGGTCGTTGGTGTACGAATGTACGGTGGTCATCATGCCGTGCTCGATGCCGAAGCTGTCCCAGATCACCTTGGCGGGCAGCGCCAACCCGTTGGTGGTGCACGACGCGTTGCTGACGATGTGATGGCGCTCCGGGTCATAGGTCCCCTCGTTCACGCCAAGCACCAGCGTGGCGTCCTCGTTCTTGGCCGGCGCGCTGATGATCACCTTGCGGGCACCGGCGTCGATGTGGGCGTGGGCCCTGGTGGCATCGGTGAAGATGCCGGTCGACTCGATGACGATTTCGACGCCAAGGTCCTTCCAGGGAAGGGCGGCCGGATCCTTCTCGCTGAAGGCCTTGATCACGTGCCCGTCGACGGTGATCTGCCCCTCGCCGGATCCCACCTCCCCGTGGTACCGGCCGTAGGTCGAGTCGTACTTGAACAGGTGGGCGTTGGTGGCGGTGGG
>JANMPX010000109.1:0-3003 GCA_031370085.1 Chloroflexota bacterium
GTGATCAGCAAGATCGCGACGAAGAGGACCCAGCTCATGGCCGCGGCGTAGCCCATCTGGCTGTACCGAAAGGCGTGCTGCACGATCTGCTCCACGACGACGGACGTCGCGCCAGCTGGACCCCCACCGGTCATGACCCAGACCTGGTCGAACACCTGGAAGCTGTTGACCAGGCTGATGACAAGCACGAAGAATGACGCCGGCGAGAGCAGCGGCAGGGTGATGTGCCGAAAGCGCCGCCAGCGGCTCGCGCCATCGACGGCTGCGGCCTCGTAATAGTCCTCGGGGATCGCCTGGAGCCCGGCGAGGAGGATGATCATGACGAAGCCCAGGTCCTTCCAGGCCGAGGCCAGGATGATCGAGGGCATGGCCCAAGCCGGGTCGGTCCACCAGCCTGGCCCGGTGATGCCGATCAGCCCCAGCACGAAGTTGACGATCCCCGACTGCGGGTTGAGCAGCCACTTCCACACGAGGGCGACCACCACCCAGCTCGTCACCACAGGCAGGAAATATGTCGCTCGGAAGAATGATGAAGCACGCAGCTTCTGATTGAGGGCCAGCGACAACGCGAGGCCACCCACATAGACCAGCGGCAGATAACCGGCGATGAAGAAGAAGGTGTGGCCGACCGCGGCACGGAATTCGAGATCACCAAGTAGGTTCGTGAAATTCGTGAGGCCGACCAAGCGTGGCGGCCGGAGCAGATCCCAGTGCAGGAAGCTCAGGCCGAGCGAGGCAGCCATCGGGCCTAGCGTGAACAACGCGAGCGGGATCAGCGACGGCGCCAGGAACAAGGCGACGACCGCGGGCGTGCGCCAGCCGCGCTCGGACACCATTCAGGCCACCACCGGGATGCGGGCGCAGGCGAGCGAGGCCCTGATGAACTCCTGCGGCCAGGTCATCACCTGGCCGCCCCGATACCCTCCTGGAGGGCCTCACCATCCTGTGCGGAACGCCGCCGGCGTGGCAGCTGGTCGCGTACGGCGTCCTCGAATTGACGCTCATAGAGCGGTGCGGCAAATGTGGCCCGAAGGACGAGGGCCGCGGCGCCGCGCGCCCATTTCGCATCGTCCCAAGGGTCGACCTCGACCGCCGCATCCCCGAGCGGTGGGAATGCCGCCTGGCGGAGGTTTGCCTCGAATGCCTCCGCGAGGTACGGCCAGGCGAGAGTGCCCTCCCCGCTGATGACGATGAGCTGCGGGTTCAGAACGTTGACGAGCCCGGCAACGGCGCGGCCGAAGGTCGCCCCTGCCTGGGCGTAGATCGACAGGGCGCGCTCGTCGCCCTGCTGGGCCAGCTTCCGGAGCGCGGCGACCTGCGCCGCGGGTTCGCCCGCGGGCAAGCGCAGGCCGCCTTCGGTCGCCTGGAGGACCAGGGCTGGATCACCGACGAGAGCTTCGAGGCAACCCCGTTTGCCGCATTCGCACAGCGGGCCACCGTCGGTGACTGCGACGTGACCAAATTCGCCCGCGCCACCGAGCCATCCGCGATAGAGATCGCCGCCGATGATGATGCCCAAGCCCACGCCGCGACCGATCGTGACAGTGAGGAAGTGGTCGACACCTCGGCCTCGCCCATAGAGACGTTCGGCCACCGCCAGTGTGTTCACGTCGTTGTCGATGAGGATGGGCAGGCGAAGCCGCTGGCGAAGCGTCGGTCCTAACGGGAACCCGTGCCAGCCGAATATCGGCGCCTCGACGATGCCATGGCTATCTACGAATCCGGGCACGCCGAGCCCGATCCCGAGCAATTTCGCCGTACCGCCCTGCGGGACCAGCGCGGCAAGCGAACTCGCGATGACGTCGAGCGCGTCGTTCGACTGTGGATCAAACGGCCGACTGTCTGAGGCGAGGATCTCGCCATCGAGGCTCACGCGGACGAGCGCAAGCTGGTCAGCGGAGATCTTGACGCCGAGTGCCTGAGCAGCCCCAGCGACGATCCCGAGCAGGAGTGGCGGCCGCCCACCGCTTGACGGACCTTGGTGGACGACCTGCACAAGGCCTGTATCGACGAGCTCCCGGGTGACCTCTGTCACAGTGGCCTGACTGAGGCGCAGCTGGCGCGCGATCTCGACTCGGGCGATCGGAGCCTCTCCGATGAGACCAAGAACTGCCGACCGATTGAGATCCCGGATCAAGCCGGGTGACCCTCGCCTCAGTCTCGTCATCGATCCCTCGTATAGCGCTTCTGCCTTGACGCTCTGCTAACTTGATTTGCCTAACTAACTAAGTCTACCAGTCGAGATGAGCCGTCGTCAAGGCTGGTCGACAACCTCGCCGTGCCACCGGTCCGACGGCATTTGGTTGAAATCGGCAGCCTGGCCGAATCCATCCGGAAGGGTGCGAGTGCGGACACCGTGACCTTCATTCAACAGCACAACGGCGGCGACGATTGCGGTTGATATCTACGTCCAGCCCGATTTCAACCCAAGCTCGGTGACCGGCCTCAGCGGTCTCCTATGGACCTGCGACTCCTCGACTGGCAGAGCCAGGATCCAAGGCAGCACATCCACGCTTGCCCGTGGCCATGAGAAAGTACCCGCTGGTGGCCACGGAAAAGTCCCCACCCCTCGATTGACCTGAGACCACCCGGGAACCCCCGGGGCTGCACGATGGCGGTTGTTCGAACCCCATCAACGGCAGACCCGAGGGACACCCATTGTGAAGTCAGCGAGGAACAAGTTGGACATTCTGTCCGCGTACCGCGAGCTCGGGTCGTACCGGGCTGCCGCGGCCTTGTGCGGGACCACCCACCGGACCGTGCGCCGGGTCGTGGAGCACCGCGGCCGACCGGCGCCCGAGCCGATGCCGCGCCCGAAGAACACCGATCCCCTGGCCGCCCTGCTCGCCGAGCGCGTCCGGGCGACCGACGGGCGGATCAGCGCCAAGCGCCTCCTGCCCGCGGCGCGGGCCGCTGGCTATCCAGGCTCGGCCCGCAACCTGCGCCGGGCCGTCGCCAGCGCGAAGGCCGAATGGCGGCGCGACCGCCGGGTGTACCGTCCCT
>JANMPX010000161.1:0-4965 GCA_031370085.1 Chloroflexota bacterium
CCGTCTTCGATCCGGGAGCCGCCGCTGCGCGGCCCTACCGCACCGAGGGGCGCCGCGCCCTTGGTCCCGGCGTCACCGACATGAAAGCGGGCCTGCTTGCCGGGCTGCACGCCATCGCCGCCCTGCACCAGGTTGACGTAACGCCCGCGGTCACCTTCGTCGCCAATCCCGACGAGGAGATCGGCTCGCCGTTCAGCACGCCGTTCATCCGAGCCCTGGCCGCGGAGCATGACGCTGCCTTCGTGCTGGAGTGCGCCCGTGCCAACGGCGATATCGTCAGCGCGCGGAAAGGTATCGCGGACTACGAGGTGGTCCTCACCGGACGCGCCGCCCACGCCGGGGTCGAGCCGCAGAAGGGACACAGCGCGATCCTGGAGGCCGCGCGCCAGGTGCTGACGCTGCACGCGCTCAACGGACGATGGCCGAGCGTGACGCTCAACGCTGGCGTGATTCACGGCGGAACGCGGCCAAACGTGGTGGCCGCCGAGTGTCGGATCGAGCTCGACCTGCGGGCGGCGACCGTCGGCGAATTCGACACCGCCGCGGCCGCGGTCGAGGAGATCGTCACGCACCCCGCGCTCGACGGGGTGAGCGCCTCCCTGCGACGCATCGCCTCGCACCCGCCGATGGAGCGCTCCCCCGCCTCGGCGCGCCTGGTCGTGCTGGCACAGGAGATCGCCGTCGAGCTCGGCTTCACCGTGCAGGACGCAGCGACCGGCGGCGCGAGCGACGCCAACACCACCTCCGCCGCCGGGCTGCCGAGCATCGACGGCCTCGGACCGGTGGGCGGCGACGACCATTCGGTCGACGAATGGCTCGACCTTGACAGCATCGTGCCGCGCACCGCGCTGCTGGCAGGGCTCCTGGCGCGCGCCGGCGAAGCGGTCGGAGGGTAGAATCCCCATCCCGTGACAGACGAGTATCGCCACCGCACGCACATCGAGGTGCGCCTCGGAGACCTCGATCCGTTCGGTCATGTGAACAACGCGGTGATCGCCAGCTACGTGGAACAGGGTCGGGTCCTGTACCAGCGCGACGTGCTGGGGACCGGGGCCGACCCGGTCAGCATGCCCTTCATCCTGGCCCGGCTGGAGATCGACTACCTCGCCCAGACCCTGTTCGGCGACCCGGTCGAGGTCAAGACGCGGGTCGACTGGATCGGACGCAGCAGCGTCCACATGTCGCATCTGCTCACCGGCCGCGATGGTCGCCAGCTGGCCAAATCCGAGGCTGTTCTGGTCGCCTTCGATTACGACACCGAGAAGCCGGTGCCGGTCTCGGACCAGTGGCGGGCAGCGATGGTCGCCCACGAAGGCCACGCGCTGGACAGGGTGATCGCCCTATGACCGATCCGCAGCGCTTCGACCTGCTGATCCTGGGCGGCGGGATGAGCTACGTGGGCGCCATCCGAGCCGCGCAGCTGGGCATGAAGGTCGGCCTGGTGGAGCGTGACCGGCTGGGCGGCACCTGCCTCAACCGAGGCTGCATCCCGTCCAAGGCGCTGCTCGAGACCGCCGATCTGCTGCACCGCGTCACCGAGCAGGGCGCCGAGCTGGGCCTGGCCGGCGGCGCCGGGGTAACGCTCGATTACCCCGCGCTGGCCGCGCGCCGTGACGCGGTGGTCGAGAAGCACGTCAAGGGCGTCGAGTTCCTGATGAAGAAGAACGGCATCACCGTGCTGCGCGGAAACGGCGAGCTGACCGGTCCGACCAGCCTGCGGGTCAGTGGCGGTGAGGCCGGAGAGATCGAGGCGAGCGCCACCGACCTGATCCTGGCCACGGGATCGGCGCCGAAGTCGCTGCCCGGCCTTGAGATCGACGGCGAGCGGATCATCACCTCGGACGAGGCGCTGAAGCTCAATAGCGTGCCGAAGCGGGTCACCATCGTGGGCGCCGGCGCCATCGGCGTGGAGTGGGCCAGCATGTACCGCGACTTCGGGGCGGAGGTGCACTTGGTCGAGTTCCTCGATCGGATCGTGCCGCTCGAGGACCCCGACGTCAGCAAGGAGCTGGCCCGCGTCTTCAAGCGGCGCGGCATCCGGATGTTCACCGCGTCGACCATTGACCCCGCGACCATCGAGCGGGCCAACGGCGGCCTGCACTTCGCCATCGCGGCCCGATCGGGCGACCGGGTGATCGAGATGACCAGCGACCTGATCCTGGTGGCGGTCGGCCGAAAGCCGCTGACCGAGGGCATCGGCCTGGAGAAGATCCCCGGCCTGGAGCTCGAGCGCGGCTATGTCAAGGTCGACGGCTTCATGCGGACCGGAGTGCCGCACCTGTACGCCATCGGGGACATCGTGCCCGGCTTTGCGCTGGCCCACGTGGCCAGCCACGAGGCGGTGGTGGCGGTCGAGACGATCGCGGGCCACGATCCTGAGCCGGTGCGCATGGAACTCATGCCGCGGGTCACCTTCTGCCGCCCGCAGATCGGCTCGGTGGGCCTGACCGAGGAGGAGGCGCGCGCCGCCGGCCACGAGGTCAAGGTCGGCAGCTTCCCATTTCGGGCGCTCGGCAAGGCGACCATCATCGGCGAGATCGACGGCTTCGCCAAGCTGATCTCCGACGCTACGACCGGCGTCCTGCTGGGCGCCCACCTGATCGGCCCGCACGCCGGCGACCTGTTGCCCGAGCCGACCTATGCGCTGCTGGTCGAGGGCACCACCGCGGAGATCGCGATGTCGGTGCACGCCCACCCGACGCTTCCCGAAGTCCTCGTCGAGGCCGCCCTGGCGGTCGACGGCGCGGCGATCCACGTCTAGCAGCGCGTCGCGCGGGAGGTTTGACGTGGCCACCACCCGGCAGGCGGGGGCGCTGGGGCATCGTGAGCTCGGGCTGAGCGATGACGACGTGCTGGCCATGCATCGGTGCATGCTGCTCTCACGGGCGGTCGACGAGCGCATGTGGCTCATGCAACGGGCCGGCAAGATCGCCTTCATCATCAGCGGTCAGGGGCACGAGGGAGCCCAGGTTGGCATCACCTGGCCGATGCGCAAGCACCATGACTGGCTCGCCCCCTACTACCGCTCGATCGCTTCGGTGCTGACCTTCGGCATGACCGCTGAGGACATCGTCAGCGCGCACCTTGCCAAGGGCGACGACGTCTCTTCCGGCGGGCGCCAGATGCCGGGTCACTATGGCGGAAAGCCCTACAACATCGTGTCGCTCAGCTCCCCGGTGGGCACCCAGGTGCTGCACGCGGTGGGGCTGGCGATGGGTGCCTGGGTGCGCGGCGACGACATGGTGGCGATGACCAGCTTTGGCGAGGGGACCAGCAGCCAGGGCGAGATCCACGAGGCCATGAACTTCGCCGGAGTCCACAACCTGCCGGTCATCTTCGTGTGCGAGAACAACGGCTACGCCATTAGCGTGCCGCTCGCCGAGCAGGTGGGCGGGCTGTCGGTCGCGATCCGGGCGCAGGGCTACGGCTTCCCCGGGGTGACCGTCGACGGCACCGATCCGCTGGCCTGCTACGCGGCGGCCAAGGAGGCGCACGACCGTGCCCGGCGCGGCGAGGGTCCCACCCTGATCGAGGCCACCGTGGTGCGCCTGACCAGCCACTCCTCCGACGACGACCAGCGCCGCTATCGCGACCCGGCCGAGGTCGACGCCCTCAAGGAGCACGACCCGATCCCGCTCTTCGCCAACCGGCTGCGCGACGCAGGTCTGCTGACCGACGCGCTCGAGGAGCAGCTGCGCACGGAGATCAAGGCGGAGATCAACGAGGCGTCGCGCCGGGCCGAGGCGCGCCCGGACCCCGACCCGGCCACCGCCGAGCGCTACGTCTACGCCGACGAGGCTCCCTGATGACCGAGCTGAACATCCTCGAGGCGATCCGCAGCGCCATGGACGAGGAGATGGAGCGCGACGTTAACGTCATGCTGCTCGGCGAGGATGTCGGCAGGAAGGGCGGCGTCTTCGGCGCCACCGAGGGCCTCTTCGCCAAGTACGGCGAGAAGCGCGTGCTCGACACGCCGCTCACCGAGGCGATGATCGCCGGTGCCGCGGCAGGGGCCGCCATCTACGGCCTGCGCCCGATCGCCGAGATGCAGTTCGCCGACTTCTCGTACCCGGCCTTCAACCAGATCGTCTCCGAGATCAGCCGGATGCGGTATCGGTCCAATGGCACCTTCGGCCTGCCGATGGTGATCCGCATGCCGTACGGCGGCGGCGTGCACGGCGCCCTCTACCACAGCCAGAGCAACGAGACCTATTTCACCTCCACGGTCGGCCTCAAGGTGGTCGCCCCCGGCACCCCGGCCGATGCCAAGGGGCTGCTCAAGGCGGCGATCCGCGATCCGGACCCGGTCATGTTCTTCGAGCACAAGAAGACCTACCGCCTGTTCAAGGCCGATGTGCCCGATGGCGATCACCTGGTCCCCATCGGCAAGGCGGACATCGCCCGTCCCGGCAAGGACCTGTCGATCTTCTGCTATGGCTACATGCGCTTCTGCGCCCTGGAGGCGGCCGAGACGCTCGCCCGCGAGGATGGCCTGGAGGCCGAAGTGGTCGACCTGCGCACGCTCCGCCCGCTCGACACCGCCGCGGTCCTCGCGTCCGTGGCCAGGACCGGCAAGGCGCTCGTGGTCCACGAGGCGAACCGCTTCGGCGGCTTCGGGGCGGAGGTCGCGGCCTTCATCGCCGAGGAGGGCTTCGAGCACCTCGACGGTCCGGTGACCCGGCTGGCCGGTCCCGAGGTCCCCGGCGTCCCGTTCGCCCACAGCTTGGAAGACTGGTTCATGCTCAACCCGGCCAAGATCGTCGAAGCGGCGCGCAAGCTCGCCGCCTACTGATCGGCTACCCTGACGCACATGGCAACCACCATCAAGATGCCGCAGCTCGGCGAGTCGGTCACCGAAGGGACGATCGAGCGCTGGCTGGTCAAGGAGGGAGACCGGGTCGAGCAGTACGACCCGCTCTTCGAGGTGGTGACCGACAAGGTCAATGCCGAGGTGCCGGCAGAGGT
>JANMPX010000207.1:0-1664 GCA_031370085.1 Chloroflexota bacterium
GCCAGCTCCGTTACGTAATCACCGTGGTACCCGTCCTCCGGGATCGGCTCGTCGTTGCGGCGGGCCAGCACCGAGAGGCCCAGGTTATGGACCTGCGTCCCGAAGTCATTGAAGTAGTACTCGCGCGTCACGTCGTGCCCCACCCCCTCGAGCACGCGGCACAGCAGATCGCCGACAAAGGCGCCGCGCGCGTTGCCGACCGTCAGCGGACCGGTCGGGTTGGCCGACACGAACTCGACGTTGATCTTGCGCGGATGCGCGACGCGCACCCGTCCGAAGGCCGCTCCCTCAGCGCGCATGCTTGCCACCTGCGACGCGACCCACGCCGGATCAAGGTGCAGGTTGAGGAAACCCGGGGGCGCGACCGTGACCTCGGCCACGCCCGTCGGCAGGCCCAGGTGCTGCCGCAGCGTCTCGGCGATGCGGAGAGGGGCAGCGCGAACCACCGGGGCGAGTTGCATGGCAGCGTTGCTGGCATAGTCGCCGTGCTCCTGCTGGGCCGGCCGCTCGATGCGGACCTTTGGCAATTGCGCCCCGTCGGGCAGTTGGAGATCGCCCGCCGCGATGGCGCGATCGCGAGCCGCCTCGACGGCGCTGCGCAGCTCGTCGCGCAAGCTGCTCATCGGTCCCGAGCCAGGCGCAGCTCGAGTGCCTGGTCCGGGCTGAAGTCGCGCAGGCGCAGCGTGTCCGCGGCGACCTCCAGCAGCGCGCCGGCCGGGGCAAGGCCGATCAGCTCGCAATGGTCGATATCGGTTCCGGAGGCACGCGCCAGGCTCCGGATGCGGTCGACCACGGTGGCGATGCCGGTCCGCTCCCAGTCGACCAGGTTCATGCTGACCTGGGCATACCGTGGCTCGCCGGGATTCTCGAGGAGGACCCCCATGGCCTGCACGGCGGGGAGCCCGCCCGACGATTCGCGGATCGTCTGGGCGATCCGCTTGGCCAGCTCCAGGTCATCGGTTGCCAGGTTGACGTTGAAGGCGATCAGTGGCTTGCGAGCACCAACAGCCACGGCGCCCCCGCGCGGGTGCAACCGCTTCGGCCCGAAATCAGGGTCGCGCTCCGGATTGACGCCGATCTCGTCTCTGAGCCCCTCGTACTGTCCCTTGCGGACCTCGGCCAGCCGGCGCCGCTCGGGGCGCAGGGCGGCCTCCCCGTAGAGATAGACGGGCAGATCGAAGAGCCTGGCGATCTGCTCCCCGAAGCGGCGGGCAAGGTCTACGCACTCGTCGAGGCGGGTGGTCCCCAGGGGGACGAACGGGATCACGTCGACGGCGCCGATGCGCGGATGCGCGCCGTGCTGCTGCTCCATGTCGATCAGCTCGAGCGCTCGCCCCACGGCCGCGGTGGCAGCTCGCACGACGGGTTCGGCGGCTCCGGCGAAGGTGATGACGCTGCGGTTATGGGTCTCGTCGCGCGAGTGGTCGAGCAGCGACACGCCGTCAATGGCGCGGATGGCGCGCACGATCTCCTCGATCACCTCGGGCCGGCGTCCCTCCGAGAAGTTCGGGACGCACTCGATCAGGCTGGTCACGCGATCCTCGCAGGGAAGTCTTGGGTCGAACCGATTATACGGCCCTCGCTCTGGCGTCGGCCGCGGCCGCCTGCCGGGGATCCTCTCGTCCGATCGTGTCGGGATTCCGGCCGCGGGCCCGGGCGAGCCG
>JANMPX010000153.1:0-4578 GCA_031370085.1 Chloroflexota bacterium
GATGCGTCGCGAGGAGACCTATCACCTGTTGCATTTCGACCTGTGGCTGCGCCGCCTGGCGGAGGGAGGCACGGAGTCACGAGACCGTCTCACGCAAGCGCTTGGTGACCTGTGGATCGATGCCCAGGCAATCTTTGCTCCTCTTGCCGGGGAGGCCCGCCTGCACGCTGCTCGGATCCTGCCGGATTCTCTGGAGGCACTTCGCCAGGAATGGGTGGCGCGGGTGACATCCCGGTTCGCGGAGCTGGGCCTGCCGGGCATGCCGGCTGCTCCTGCCCCGACCGCCGCAGGACGCAGCGCGCATGGCGCCGATTTCGGCTGGCTGCACGGTGAGTTCACGATGGTGGCGGCCTCCGAGGTCGGTGCGACGTGGTAGCCACGCAGCATCCGCGCGAAACGGCGGTCTGGGCCGCACTGGCGGAGGTGACCGACCCGGAGATTCCGACGATCGGGCTCGTGGACCTGGGGGTGATCGGCGGCT
The DNA here is from genome assembly GCA_031370085.1 of Chloroflexota bacterium. GTDB lineage: Bacteria > Chloroflexota > Limnocylindria > QHBO01 > QHBO01 > CF-167. Next base: position 482 of record JANMPX010000153.1, read on the forward strand.
TCTCCTTCGGCGCGCGGGCTGGCGGCGGGCAGCGCCTGACCGTCGATCTGCTGCCGACCTTCGTTGGCTGCCCGGCGATCGAGGTGATGCGCGAGCGGATAGGGGAGCGCCTGACCGCACTGGGCGTGGCTGACGAAGTCGTTGTCGAGGTCAGCTTCGCCGAGCCATGGACGTCGGAACGGATCACGCCGGCAGGACGCGATGCGCTGCGTCGGTCCGGCTTCGCTCCCCCTGCGACGCGATCGTTCGGTGACGGAGACCTTTTGACGATGCTGCCGAGCGCGACCTGCCCGTATTGCGGCTCGCAGCGGACGGCGCTTGAGAACGCGTTCGGGCCGACCCTGTGCCGCGCAATCTACCACTGCGCCGATTGTCGCCAGCCGTTCGAGGCGTTCAAAGAGGTCTGAAGAGGCCGATGCGCTACCCTTCGCCACTCAGGGCAAGCGGAGGAGCAGGCATGCTGATGGACGAAGCCGAGGTCCGCGCGGGCGCGGCGGAGATGCTGGACGCGAGCGCTCATGACCACGTCGAAACCATGCGTCACTCGGCCGCCCACATCATGGCGGCCGCGGTACTCGACCTCTTTCCGGAAGCCAAGCTGGGGATCGGCCCGGCCATCCGCGACGGCTTCTACTACGACTTCGACCTGCCGCGGGCGTTGACGCCTGCCGACCTCGAGGCGATCGAGGGTCGGATGCGGGACCAGGTGGCCGCAGACGTCCCGTTCGAGCGTTCCGAGCTGCCACGCGACGCCGCGCTCAGCGAGTTGACTGCCGCCGGCCAGGACTACAAGGTCGAGATCATCCGTGAGCTCAGCGACGAGCAGGCCCGGGTGATCAGCTTCTATCGGCACGGGACCTTCAGCGACCTCTGCCGCGGGCCGCATGTTGCGTCGACCGGTGCGCTCGGCCCGTTCAAGCTGCTCAGCAGCGCCGGCGCCTACTGGCGAGGCGATGAGAAGCGGCCGATGCTGCAGCGTATCTACGGCACCGTCTGGGAGTCGCAGGAGCAGCTGGACGACTACGTGTGGCGCATGGAAGAGGCCAGGAAGCGAGACCATCGCAAGCTCGGTCGCGAGCTGGACCTCTTCAGCTTCCATCCCGAGTCACCGGCCGCCCCGTTCTGGCATCCGCGCGGCATGGCGCTCTGGCGGGAGCTCGAGACCTGGTCTCGCCAGGTTCGGCGCGAGGGCGGCTTCGTCGAGGTTCGCACGCCCGCCGTGGTGCGCAAGGAGCTGTGGGAGACCTCCGGCCACTGGTCCCTCTACCAGGAGAACATGTTCGTCCTCGAGGACGGCGATCACGTGGCTGGCCTGAAGCCGATGAACTGCCCCGAGTCGATGCTCATCTTCAAGACCGGCCTGCGCTCCTATCGCGACCTGCCGATGCGTCTCGCTGACTGGTCGTGGCTCTTCCGCAATGAGCGGACCGGCGCTCTGGCCGGCATGTTCCGCGTGCGGCAGCTGACTCAGGACGACAGCCACGTGATCTGTCGCGATGACCAGGTGATCGATGAGGTGAACCTGGCCCTTGCGCTCGTCCGCCGCCAGTACGAGCCGTTCGGCTTCGCGCCGCACTTCAAGCTTGCCACCCGGCCGGAGAAGAAGCTCGGAACCGAGGAATTCTGGGAGATGGCCGAGGGCAAGCTGGCGGAGGCGTTGCAGGGGGCCGGCATCGAGTACGCCATCGACCCCGGCGGCGGCGCCTTCTACGCACCCAAGATCGACGTCTTCATCAACGACGCCATCGGCCGCGAATGGCAGATGGCAACCATCCAGGTCGATTACCAGCTGCCACAGCGCTTTGAGCTCGAGTACCGCACCGCCGACGGGGGCACTGCCCGCCCGGTGGTCATTCACTACGCCATCTATGGCAGCTTCGAGCGTTTCATCGGCGTCATCCTCGAGCACTTCGCCGGGGCGCTGCCGGCCTGGCTGGCGCCGCTGCAGGTCATGGTCGTCCCGATCGCCGACCGGCACGTAGCCTACGGCGCCGAGGTGCGTGACGCCCTGGTCGCGGCAGGCATCCGCGCAGAGGTGGATGACCGCGCCGAGCGGATGCAGGCCAAGCTGCGCGACGCTCAGGAGCAGAAGATCCCGGTGATGCTGGTGCTGGGCGACCGCGACCAGGAGGCCAGGGCAGTGAGCCCTCGCCTGCGGACCGGCGAGTCCGTGCAGGGCGTCCCGCTCGACGACTTCGTGGCCGAGATCCGAGGGCGGGTCGAAGCCCGGGAGCTGTGGCCCTACACCACGGAGGAGTAGCGAGCCATGAGGAAGATGCGCGCGGTGGGCCAGCTCGCTCTGGCCTCGACCGATCCGGCTCGCGTCGCAGAGTTCTACGAATCGGCATTTGGCTTTCGTCGGCGCGCCACCGACCAAGGTGGGGTGGACCTTGAGCTCGGCGGCTTCGAGCTCAGCTTCAGGCAGGGCGAGCGGGCCGCGCGCGACGGGATGCAGATCCGCTTCCGGGTTGACACCGCTGCGGAGGTGGACGCCTGGGCACAGGAGATGAGCCTGCGCGGCTTCGCGCTGGTTGGCCCGCCCTCGGGTGATCGCTGGGAAGGGACGCGCTCGTTTCGCGTGGCGGATCCGGATGGCCGCCAGGTATCGGTCTTCTACGATTACCCGAGCTGACGCCTGCTCGCGTTGACCGTGCATTCGGGCTCGGTGTATAGTCCACGGGCGTTTGCGCATCGGTAAGGGCCACACGTCCGGACTGGACGGTGGCTCATTTGTTGAAGGAGCGGCAGCACTCATAGCCAAGGATCTCCGAATCAACGAGATGATCCGAATCCGCGAGGTGCGGGTCATCGACGATGAGGGACAACAGCTCGGTGTTCTGCCAACCGTTCAGGCTCTCGCCCTGGCGCAGGAGAAGGGGCTCGACCTCGTGGAGGTTGCGCCCGCGGCAGTCCCGCCGGTCTGCCGGATCCTCGACTACGGCCAGTACAAGTACGAGCTGCAGAAGCGCGAACGCGAAGCGAAGCGGAAACAGAAGTCGCAGACCTTCAAGGAGATCCGGCTTCGGGTCAAGATCGACGTCAACGACCTGAGGACCAAGACCCGGCGAGCAGGTGAATTCCTGGACGACGGGGACCGGGTGAAGGTCACCGTCCAGTTCCGGGGACGCGAGATGAGCCACGCCAACCTGGGGCGTGACCTCCTCGACCGGGCGGCGGAGATGCTGACCGAGCACGGCGTCGTGGAGCGAGCACCGCTCCTCGAGGGCCGCAACATGTTCATCGTGATGGCCCCGCCGGAGAAGCGGGTCGAGAAGAAGAGCGAGACGATCGGCGACGCGATGGCCGCCCAGGGGGTTGCCGCAACGGCGGTCCTTGAGGCGCCACCGGCGATCGAGGCGAGCGAGCCAAGCGAGCCGCAGTCGAATGATCCGGAGCCGAGCGAGCCACAGTCGATGGAGCAGACCTGACATGCCGAAGATGAAGACCCACAAGGGAACGGCCAAGCGGTATAGGAAGACGGGCTCAGGCAAGTGGGTGCGACCCAAGGCGGGTAGCGGCCACCACCTGGAGATCAAGTCGTCCAGCCGCAAACGCCGCTACGCCGGGAAGACCAACGTCGATCCCGTCCACGACAAGCAGCTCTCGCGGCTGCTGCCGTACGGATAGAGGCTGACCAATGGCCCGAGTCAAGCGCGGCGTTGCCGCACACAAGCGTCACAAGCGTCTCCTTGCGCAGGCTGAAGGCCGTCGCGGCACCCGCTCGAAGCTCGTTCGCCCAGCCCGCGAGGCGCTCTTTCACGCCCTGGTGTACGCGTATCGCGACCGTCGCGACCGCAAGCGCGACATGCGCCGCCTGTGGATCGAGCGCATCAACGCCGCGGCGCGCCAGAACGGGTTGCCCTACGGCCGCTTCATTGCCGGTCTCAAGTCGGCCGGGGTGACGGTCGACCGCAAGATGCTCGCCGACCTGGCGATCCGCGACGCAGGCGCCTTCAGCAAGATGGTCGAGATGGCAACGGCGTCCTTCAGCGGCTAGCCGACGTCGGACAACGCCGGCCCCCACCGACCCTGCTCCCAAAACGCGGAGCGGGGTCGTTTGATTTCACCGATGATCTGAGATGGACCGATGAAGAGAC
>JANMPX010000231.1:0-8461 GCA_031370085.1 Chloroflexota bacterium
CAAGGTTGTCTCCATCAGCATCTGGGAGACTCGCGACGAGGCTCAGAAGTCGGCCAGCATGGCTGCCACCTGGGTCAAGGAGAACATCGCGGACCGGGTCCACCTTGTCACCACCTACATCGGCGACCTGGCCCTCTTCCGTGGCCTTCCCGTCGCTGCCTAACGCCACTCGCGCAGGCCGCGCGGCACGGCCCGGCGGCCTACCCGCCGGCCCTGCGCTCGTAGCCACAAAGGCCGTCCCGGCTCTCTGCCGGGGCGGCCTTTGACGTTCGCGAAGGATGGTGAGCTGATCTGGTCGGGGCGAGAGGATTTGAACCTCCGGCCTCATCGTCCCGAACGATGCGCGCTACCTGGCTGCGCCACGCCCCGACCGCGCCATCCGTGGGATGGGAGCCGCAGTCTAGCAGCCGCCCTGGCTACGGGTCCAACCCGACCATGGCGAGTTCGGCCAAGTGCTCCCATTGGGCGGCGTGCGCGGGCGGCACCACCACCCAGGCCTTCATCGGCCGTCCCATGCCCGACGGGTCAAACAGATGAGCTCCGGGCAGGCCAAGCGCCTCGGCGTGGGCGTCGCCGGCCAGCTTGAAGACAAGCGCGTCGCCGTAGATGCCGGCCAGCGCCTTACCGTCGAGCTTCAGGGTTGGCATGCCGAACATGCTGCTGGCCCTCACCCCTGCCAGGGCCTCCAGCTTCGCTGCAATCTCGTCGTATCGCAGGCGCGTGGCAGGTGGAACCTCGGGTCGTTCCACGATCAGCCTTCCAGGATCCGCTTGACCGTGTCGAGCGCGTGGACCTCGCTCTCCATGGTGGCCTGCACGGCCCGGCTCATCAGCAGCTTCTTCCAGCCGGTGAGCGAGGCATCGAGCGAGAAGGTGACGGTCGTCCCATCCGCGGTCTCCTCGAATCGGTACTCACCGGTCGGTCGCACCGGCCCGGCGATGACCCGGAAGGCAAGCCGTCGGCCAGGCTCATAGCCGGTGACCTCGTAATCGGCCGCGATCCGTCGGCCACCGGGTCCCTTCGTTCCCTGCTTGTAGACCGCTCCAGCCCCGTCCCCCGACCGGCGCTCGATATCGAGCACGCCGGAGCGCCACTGCTTCGCGTTGGTCCCATCGGCGATGAAGGCGAATACCTCGCCCGAGGGCCGCTTGATGGTGACGGTGTGCTGCGCTGACGCCATCGGCTGAAACTCCTTCTCAGGGGTTGCGGCGAGGCTGATCAGAGTACCGCGCGGCTATCGGCCACTGCGCCGCAAGCCCGTACACTGCCGCGCATGGCCCGGCTGGAAGCGACCGATCGACGACTGATGGCGCTGACCCTGCTGGTCAAGGTGGGCGTTCTGCTGGTCGGCGCGGTCGCCTACAGCGTGCTCAATCACGGGGTCATCAGCAACCTGTACGACCTGCTGGCCATCTGGAACCGCTGGGATGCTCCGCACTACCTCGACCTGGCGACCTTCGGCTACCGCGCCTACGACCCGGGCAACCTGCCGATGTTCAGCAAGCTCGGCGACCTTGACCTGTTCATCGTCTTCTATCCGCTCTACCCATGGCTGGTGGGCGCCGTCAACGCAGTGCTGGGTGACCCGATCTGGTCGGCTTTCGTGGTCAGCAGCGTGGCTTCGCTCGCCGTCGCCCCACTCCTCTACCGCCTCGTACGCCACGACGAGGAGCCCGGCGTGGCGATGCGCGCTGCCGTCTTCGCGCTCATCTTCCCGACCGCCTACTTCCTGCATCTGCCCTACACCGAGGCCCTCTTCCTGGCGCTGGTGCTCGGCTCATTCCTGGCCGCACGAACCGATCGGTGGTGGCTGGCCGGAGCGCTCGGGGGTTTGGCCGCGCTCACGCGGGTCAACGGACTGGTGCTGATTCCGGCGCTGGGCGCGGAGGCGCTCACCCAATGGCTTCGGCTGCCCCGCGCGGAGCGGCGGTTGCGCGTGGAATGGCTGGCGATCGGCCTGGTTGCGGTCGGCTTTGCCGTCTACCTGGCCGTCAACCAGGCGGTCTACGGCGATGCCTTCACCTTCCTGCGGATCCAGCACGAGCACTGGTTCAAGTCGCTGGCGCCGCCCTGGGAGGGGATCGGCGATGTGGTCCGCTGGACGAGCAACTCCAACCCCGATACCGCCTTCATGCTCGGCTGGATGGAGCTGCTGTTCATCGTCATCGGCCTGGCCGGAACGGTGCATGCGGCGTTGAGATTCCGCCCCGCCTGGTTCTTCTGGATGGCCGGCAACTGGCTCCTCTTCATCAGCACCTCGTTTGTCATGTCGGTGCCGCGCTACTCGTTGACGCTCTTCCCGGTCTTCGTCTCGCTCTCACTGGCGACCCGCCGAAGCTGGCTGTATGCAGCGCTTGCACTGCTGTCGGCGGGTGGCCTGATCTACTTCGCGGGACGCTTCGCGATCGGGCAATGGGCGTTCTAGTGGCCAGGCTGATGGGGAGGACCCTCATTAGCATCGCCCTGGCGCTCGCAACAGTCGGGTGCGGTGCGCCGGCGGGGACCCCGGTAGGGGTGTCGGGGGCTGGTTCAGCCCTGCTGTGGGGGCACGGCGACTATGGCGTGGTGCTGGCGCATGAGCCTGGGCGCGACGCTCAGAGCTGGGGACCCCTGGCCATCAAGCTGGCCAATTCCGGCATGACTGTCCTGGCGCCGCAGCAGACCGATGCCGCCGCGCTGCTGGCCGCGATCAAGGAGCTTCATGAGGGCCGCGGACTGGCGCGGGTGGCATTGCTGGCCGCGGGGGAGTCGAGCGCGGCAGCGCTGCAGGTAGGGCGCGATCATCCCGGGCAGGTCGACCAGCTGATCCTGATCTCGGCCCGCGGAGATGCCGCCTCGCTGGGCGTCTTCCCCAAGCTGTTCATCGCCGGCGCGGGCGAGGGAGCGGCCGCCGATGCCCAGCGCATGGCCGACGAGTCGCCGGGCGACTGGAACGCAGTTTTCCTGGCCCAGGGATCTGCGAGCGGACAGGCACTGCTCGACTCGCAGGGTGCCGAGGACGTGCAGACTGCGATCCTGCGCAGGCTCGAGGAACGCCGTTAGGAAGCCTCGAATTCTGCGGGGCAGCAAGAGTCCCGAAGGAACCGTGGCGACCGTTGATGTAATCTCCAGTCGGCCAACTGCCCCTTCGGGACGACGCAAGCATGCCGCGCTCCCGCGAGCCGCACAAGTGGAGTTATCCACCAATTTCCGGCGACCCGGGCCGGTTATCCACAGGCGATCCCCGATGACGACGCTCAGGCTCCGATGGCGTGCGCCTGCATCCCCGCCAACGCGTCGATCTCCTCGATCCCGGGCAGAGGCTGGATGGCGGCAAGGTGGCCGTCGGGCCGAATCAGGAAGGCGCAGGACCCCGCGGCGCCGTACGAGCGGCCCAGCTCGCCCCTGGTGTCCAGCAGGACGGTGACGCCCTTCAGCGGGCCGGTCGCCCCGACCACGGCGACGCGACAGGGCGATGGCCAGGCGAGGCGCGACGCGCGGATCGCAGCAGCGGCTGCGGCCTCGGACCCGGCAACCACGAGCAGCGCCACAAACCCGTCGCCGAACAGGTCACGCAGCCGCGTCAGCGCTCGGTCGTCGGACCCGTCAGGGGCGCACCGAGCGTCGGGGGCGACGTCCCCGGGTATCGGCAGGCGGCGGTCTGGCGGGGCGCCGGTGATGATCGGGGAGTCGACATAGGCGAACGGCTCGGCGAGGCGCCCCGAATTGACCAACCGGCGCAGGCGAGGGATGCGGAGGCTCCCCCTGAGGATTGCGTTGCGCATTGCCCGGCGAAACGGTCCTCGCGGGACCATGAAGCGCATCGTCGCGTCGGTCTTCGCCTGGTTCTCGAGCGCGGCCGCACGCCGTTCGAGGTGGTAGCTCTCCAGCAGCCGATCGGGAGCACTGCCATCCAGCAGCAACGGAAGCTTCCAGGCAAGGTTCTCCGCATCGGCGACCCCGGAGTTCAGGCCACGTGCGCCGAACGGGCTGAGCAGGTGCGCCGCGTCGCCGGCCAGCAGGACGCGCCCGACCCGGAAGCGGTGGACCAGGCGCTGGTGGAATCGGTAGGCGGTGACCCAGGCCAGCTCATAGGGCGTCGGGCCGATGACTGCCCGGATGCGACGGTCGAGCCCGCCACTCGCCCGTTCGGCTTCGACATCGGTCTCGCCGGGGACCTGCCAATCGATGCGCCAGGTATCGTCGGGCTGGGGATGGATCAGCACCTGTCGACCGGGGTTCCAGGGGGGATCGAAGTAGAAGCGGCGCTCGTGCGGGAACGCCAGCTTGGCGCGGACGTCGCAGATGAGAAACAGGTCTCGGTGGCTGTGCCCGGGGAAGCCCATCCCCAGCAGGTGGCGCACCGTCGAATGCGCCCCATCGGTGCCGACCAGGTAGGCGACGCGCAGGGTCACGGTTGATGATCCCTGTTCGCACTGAACGGTGACGCCTGCGGCATCCTGGGCCAGGCCGGTCACCCGATGACCCCAGCGCAGGTCGACCGCTGCCTGTTCGCCAAGGCGCTCCAGCAGCAGCTCCTCGACCTCGGTCTGGTTGATGTTCACGAACGGTGGGAAATGATCCCCTTCACGTGCGGGGAGGCGCGTCTGAAACAGTTCGCGCCGGCGGAAATAGGTGCGACCCAGGTTCCATTGCACCCCCCGTTGCGCGACCGCCTCTCCCGCGCCCAACCGCGTCCAGATCTCGAGCGTCTCGCGCTGCATGCAGAGGGCCTTGCTCCCCTCCCCGGTGTGGCGTGGCTCCTGCTCGAGCACGATCACGCTCACGCCGTGCTGTGCCAGGCGCCCGGCAAGGGTCATCCCCACCGGGCCGGCGCCCACCACCGCCACCTGGGCGTCAAACCGTTGCGCGGGTGTGGCCCGGCCGGTCAAGCCGTCAGGGCGTCCCACGTCTGGCGATCGCGTTCCACGGTCCAGATCCGCGGATGATCGATACCGTCCAGCTCGTCCCATGCCCGCTGCACGTTGAACGGCATGGTGTGCTCGAAGATCGGGAATTGCCCGTAGCGCGGAGCGAGTGCGCCATGCGTTGACCGATACGCCTCGGCCGGCGTTCCGCCGGCCTCCTTCACGGCGCGCGTGCCATCCAGCACGGCCGACAGGAAGGCCCTCGTGTTCGCGATCGCGCTCGGCACCTGCGTGCCACGCACCACAGGGCCGCGTCCCCCGACCAACTGCTCCGCGTCGAGCGCCGCCACTCCATCGAGCGTGGCGCCGCGCCAGTCACCGATGTGGGCGTCGCCCATGTAGGGCGCCGCCTGCGCCTCGACCAGGTCGCCGGCGAAGCAGATCCGCTCCTGGGGCAGCCAGACCACGATGTCGCCCGCCGTGTGGCCACGGCCCAGGTAACGCAGCTCGACGACCCGGTTGCCGAGATCGATGCTCAGCTGCTTGTCGAAGACGGCCGTCGGCCGCGTCAGGCCAGGGATCGACTCGGCACCCTCGAACAGGCGGGGCATGCGGCCCTGCTCACTGGCCCAGTCCTCCATCCCCCGCTCCTCGATCCAGGCCGCGGTGTTGACGTGCGCCACGATTCGACGGGCAGTGAACGCGGCAGCGCCAAGAACCCGCACGGCGTGGTAGTGCGTCAGCACCAGATCGCCGAACGGCAGGTCGCTGAAGGTGCGGATGACATCGATCCAGCGCTGCGCCATCACCGGCGTGGCGCGTGCCTCGATGGCCAGGATGGCATCGGTCCCGACGATGCAGCCCACGTTGGGGTCGCCCTGCGCGGTGTAGGCGTACACGCCCGCGGCGAGCTCCTCCAGCGTGGCCGTCTTCTCGGCCAGGTCGGCCGACGAGGCGAAGGGCTTTCCGCTCACTCGCGGATCATAGGCCGATGCCGCGCGGGGAGGTTTGGGTGGTGGTTGAATGGGCTTGCGTTGAAGGGGCTCGCGTTGAAGGGGCTAATTCTCAGGGGTGGAGAGGGACGGCGCGGCAAGAGCTGCGCAGGCGGTGCCGGGACGGGTACTGCGCGCCGGGTGAGAGGTATGGGTTGCACAACGAATCGGCCCTGGCGGAGCACCCCGCCGGCGAGAGATAAGCCACCGGTGATCACCCGGTAACGACCCGCCCACACCATTGCCGGTCATGCGGGACCTCGAGGTCGGCCGACTGCTCCGGATGCTGCGCATCCGTCGTGGCTGGCGCCTGCGGGACGTGGCAGACCGCTGCGGCCTGTCGCCCGCGACCATCGGGCGCACCGAGCTGGGCTCGATCGCGTCGGTTCGCGTGCTTCGCACGCACGCCGCGGCCCTGGATCTGCGGGCCGAATGGCGCGTCATCGGCCGTGGCGCAGATGTCGCGCGGCTGCTGGACGAGGAGCACGCCGCGATTGTCGAAGTGCTGGCCGCAGCCTTGCAACGGGGCGGTTGGCTGGTCGAGGCCGAGGCGAGCTACAGCGAATATGGCGAGCGCGGGCGGGTCGACCTGCTCACCTTCCATCGAACCCGATCGGTACTCGCAGTTGTTGAGGTGAAGACCGAGCTCGCCGATCTGCAGGAGCTGCTCGGCAGCCTCAACGTGAAGACTCGGCTGGCACCCGGTCTGGGGCGGCGCATGGATTGGCGTGCGACGCGGGTCGTGAGCGTGCTGGCGGTGGCGGCGACCGCCGCGAATCGGTCGATTGTCGGTTCCCATCCCGCGCTCTTCAGCCCATTCGAGCGTCGATGGCTTCGCGAGGGCGGTTTACCGGCTCTGGAGGGAGAGCGGGTCCTCCTGTGGGTTCCTGCGGCAGCTGCCGGTCGGCGCCGTTGGCTGGCCGGGCGCCGGCGCGTTCGAACAGGGACCGGGCGGCCATCGCATCGGCCGCGCTAGCTCCTGCCGCTGCTGTCCTGCGCCTGGGCGCGTGGCCGAGGCGCGAGGAGGCGTGAAGAAGCGGCTATTTCTCGGCGGCGGAGAAGGATGGCAGGGGACGCCGGTGTGAACGGGCCTGAATCGGCCTAAATCTGCCTGAATCGGCCTAATTCTCAGCGCAGGAGTTATAGGGTGGCCAAGCAGCCCGCCGCGTGCGGCAATTCCCCATCCGCGAGAAATAGCCCGCCGGCCTCCAGCTAACCGATCGGCGGGAGTTCAACCACGCGCGCGTCGGTCATTCCGGGCACGGCACGGAGCTGCTCGAGCACCTCCACGCTGATCGGGTCGTCGACGCTCACGAACATGACCGCGTCGCCGGCGGCTGACAGGCGAGACAGCTCCAGCGAGCTGATGTTGATCCCCGCAGCGGCGAGCGCGGTACCCACTGCCCCGACGATGCCGGGCTGGTCGCGGTGCTGCGTTACCAGGATGGCGCCGGCCAGCTCCGCATCGATCGAGAAGCCGTTCAGGGTCACCAGGTGCGGCCTGCCGTGGGCGGTCGAGCCAGCCAGCAGCACCGATCCCGGGCCGACCCCAAGCTCAAGGGTGACGAGTGATGCCCAGGGCTCGGTGGAATCGGTCCGCGTTTCGCGCACCGCCAGGCCGCGCTCGCGGGCGACGAGGTCCGCGTTCACGGCATTGACGCGCTGGTCGGTCACCGTCTCGAGCAGCGCGGCCACCGCGGCCGTGCGGATCGGTGCCCCATCCCAGGCGGCGATCTCGCCGGCGTAGGTGAGCGCGACGAGGTCGAACGGCGCGCTGGCCAGCTGCCGGCCCAGGATCGCGAGGCGCCGGGCCAGCTCGACGTACGGCCGCAGCCGGGGGGCCACGTCGAGGGCCACCGACGGGGCGTTCACCGCGTACGGCGGTGTGACCCCCGACAGGGCAAGCAGCACCTGCTCCGCCATCTCGACGCCAACCCGTTCCTGGGCTTCGGCGGTCGACGCTCCAAGGTGCGGGGTGAGAACCGTGTTGGGAGCGTCGCGCAGCGGATTGTCGGCGGCCATCGGCTCCGCGCTGTAGACATCGAGGGCGGCCCCGCCAAGGTGCCCGTCGCGGAGCGCCCGAGCGAGCGCCGGCTCGTCCACGATCCCGCCGCGCGCCACGTTCAGAAGGATGGCGCCGCGCTTCATGGCCTGGATCTGCGCCTCGCCGATGAGCCCTCGCGTCTGGGTGGTCAGCGGGACGTGGACGGTGATCACATCGGCTCGCTGGAGGAGCTCAAGCAGCCCCACAAGCTTGGCGCTGTGCTCGGCCGCCTGCTCCTCGGTCAGGTACGGGTCGTGGGCCAGCACGCGCATCTCGAAGGCCGCCGCCCGGCGCGCCACGGCCTTGCCGATCTTGCCCAGGCCAATGATTCCGAGCGTCCGGTGGCGCAGTTCGGCCCCGGTCAGCGGGCCGCGCTCCCACTCGCCCCGGCGCAGCGAGGCATCCGCGGTCGGTATTCGCCGCAGCAGGGCGAGCATCAGCGCCAGGGTGTGCTCGGCCGCGGCGATGGTGTTGCCGGTCGGGGCGTTCACCACCATCACCCCGGCCCGCGTGGCGGCCGCCAGGTCGATCCGATCGGTCCCCACGCTGGCGACACCGACCACCGACAGCCGTGGCGC
>JANMPX010000158.1:0-12109 GCA_031370085.1 Chloroflexota bacterium
CCATGACCCGGTGGAGCGCCAGGGTGATCTCGACCACTCCCAGTGAGCTGGCGAGGTGCCCGCCGGTGCGCTGCACGGTCCGGATCATCTTCTCGCGCAGCTCGGTGGCCAGGCTTGCCAGGTCGTCTGGTGCCATGCCCCGCAGCTGCGCCGGATCGGTCAGGGTATCGAGGATCGTCACGGCGGGCGAAAGTATAGCCCGGCTAGCCCTCTCGCCCCGGCGACAGGTCCTTGGCGAGGAAGTAGGAGGTCTTGCTGACGGCATACCCCTCGCGAGCGTAGAACCGATGCGCTCGCTCGCGGGTCACCCGCGTGCCGACCACGATCCGACGGCAACCTCGTGACTGAGCCCATGCCTCCATGGCCACCAGCAGCCTCCGCCCGATTCCCGCCGAACGGCTGGCATCGGCCACCACCAGCCCGACTACGAGTGCGCTCAGTGGCTCGACCAGGGTCTCGCGCAGCTCGACATGGCCCCAGGCGAGCGGAAGACCGGCCTCGTCGATGGCGACCAACACGGCTGCCCGATCATTTGCCGCGACTCGTTCGAGCCGAAGCGCGAGGTCGGCCACCGGAGTCGGGTACCCCAGCTCGGCAGCGAGACCAGCCAGGACCGATGCATCGGCGACCTCTGCCCGCCGGATGACCGTGCGGGGATCAACCGGCTCAACCCTGGCCGTCAGGCGTCTCCTCGGGCTGATCGTCCCGCCCCCGGCCCAGCTGCGAGATGGCAAGTTCGGCGTCGCGCAGGCGCGTCTCCGCTGCGGCGTGCAGCAGCAGCGCCTCCCGGTAGCGGGCGATGCTTTCCTCGAGCGGCAGGTTGCCTGCCTCGAGCGCCTGGACGATGCGCTGCAGCTCGCCGACCAGCTCCTCGAAAGTTCGGCTCGCGAGCTCGTCGGTCGGCTTTGTCTCGGTCATCCCAGCGGCTCCTCGGTCCTGGCGGTCCCCGCGACGCGGGTCACAACGGTACCGCGGGCGACCACCACCTCGAGCGGCTCGCCCACGCGAGCCTGCAACGGGTCGCGCACGATCGTCCCGTCAGCCAAGCGCGCAACGGCGTAGCCGCGCTCGAGGGTGGCGGCCGGAGAGAGAGCCCGGACGGCGTCCGCGAGGCCGGCGATCGCGCCCCGCTGCCGCTCCAACCGCACCGCGAGCGCCCGATGCCCGCGATCGAGCAGCTCGCCTGCTCGCTGCCGAGCAGCGCCGGTTTCGGGGACCAGGCGAGCAAGGGCCCGCTCCTCCTGGGCCAGGAATCGCTGCCGATCCGCGACGCGGCCAAGCAGGGCGGCTGAGGCGCGGTCGCGCAGGCGCGCCAGGATGGCCGGGAACTGCGTCAGATCGGGGACCGCCTGCTCGGCGGCTGCCGAGGGGGTCGGAGCGCGCAGATCGGCAGCAAAATCCGCCAGCGTCACGTCCGACTCGTGACCGACGCCGACCACCACCGGCACCGGAGAGGCCACGATCGCGCGCACCACCCGCTCGTCATTGAAGGACCACAGGTCCTCGAGCGATCCGCCGCCGCGGGCCAGGATCACCAGGTCGATCCCCGGCTCCGCGGCGAGGCGCGCCAGGGCGCGGACCAAGGCGCCGGCCGCAGTGGGACCCTGCACGATGGTCGGCGACAGGACCAGCTCCCCGATCGGGTAGCGGCGACGAAGGACGTTGCCTATATCGCGCCAGACCGCCCCCACCGGCGAGGTGACCACCCCGATCCGGCGCGGCCAGCGCGGCAGCTCGCGCTTGCGTCCCGCGTCGAAGAGCCCCTCGGCGGCCAGCCGGGCGCGGAGCGCCTCGTACTGCTGATGCAGGTCGCCCGCTCCCGCTGGGGTGACGGATTCGACGTACAGCTGGTAGATCCCCTGCGGCTCATAAGCCCGCAGCTTGCCGTGGCAGATCAGCTGGGCGCCGTGCTCAGGGCGGATCGCCGAGCGGGCCAGCTCCTCGCGGAAGAAGACCGCCTTGAGCTGGCTGGCAGCGTCCTTGAGGGTGAAAAAGCAATGTCCCGAGGGTGGATAGCCAGGCTGGCTGACCTCCCCTTCGACCCACACGTCGGCCAGCCCCGGGTCGCCATCGAGCAGTGCGCGGACACGCCGGTTGACGTCGCTCACGCGCAGGATGCGGGGCGCGGTGAGCGGCGCCTCCCAGAGCGTCGCCTGGTCGGCCGGATCGGCGTCCATCGGCCTATTGGACCCGGGTCACGTACTCGCCGGTGCGGGTGTCGACGCGCAGCAGGTCGCCCTCGTTGATGAACAGGGGCACCTGAACGACCAGGCCGGTCTCGACCTTTGCCGCCTTCTTGGCCCCGGCCGCGGTATCACCGGCGAAGCCCGGGTCCGTCTGGGTGACGACCAGGTCGACCGTCACGGGCAGCTCGACGCCCAGCACCTCGCCCTGGTACTGGCTGACGAAGACTTCGGTCGTCTCTTTCAGGAACCTCGCATCGTCGCCCAGCAGCCGCGCGCTGATCGCAAACTGGTCGTAGGTCTCGCTGTCCATGAAGTGGTAAACGTCGCCGTCGGAGTACAGGTACTGCACCTTGCGCTGCTCGACCCGCGCGCGCGGCCAGCGCGTGCCGGCCTGGAAGGTGCGCTCCACGATGTCGCCCTTGCGCACGTTCTGGAGCTTCATGCGGACCTGGGCGGAGCCGCGAGCCATCTTGATGTGCGTCCAGTCGAGGACCTTCATCAGCTGCCCATCGAGCTCGATGATGACGCCCTTCTTGACGTCGCCGGTGCTGATCACGCCGGGCACTCTGCGATGGCCTTGGCCACGTTCGCGTTGTGCTCGGCCAGGGTTCGCGCAAAGTAATGCGACCCGTCGCGTGCGCCGCCCGGGCAGGCGGCAACGAAGAAGAAGTACCCGTTCGCAATGTCGGCGACCGCGACCCCGGTGATCGACGCGATCCGAGGCGCGGAGATGGGCGCCGGCGGCAAACCGTCGTGGGTGTAGGTCTGATAGCCGATCAGCGCTTCGGGCAGCACCAGATCGACGCCTCGTACCTGGAGCTGGGCCCACCAGGTGACGTCGCCCCACTTGCTCACCGGGGAGCCGCCGCTTGCCGCGGTGGCCGCACCGTACTGCAGGGTCGGATCCGCGTCGAGCCGCCAGCCACGGGTGTTCAGCCGGTTCAGGTAGACCCCGGCGATGGTGGGACGCTCGGCATCCAGCACCGCCTCCCGCTCGACGATGGAGGCGATGATCACGGCCTGGTCGATGGTCATCGGCGTGCCGGCGATCTTGGTCGCCGCGATCTGGGCACGGATCTCCGGGGTCAGCCGCAGGTCGAAGGTTTCCAGCAGCTTGCCGATCAGCTGGCGCGCCGTGCCGTTGGCATCGACCCGATAGGTGTCGGGATACAGGTATCCCTCGAGCGTGCGACCCGCAGGCAGCGCGGTCAGAAAGTCATACGACGCCAGGAGGTCGGCGGTGGGATGGCGCGCGATATCGGCGAATTCGTCGAGGTTCATGGTCAGCTTGGTGGTGGCCAGGTAGGCGACGATCTCCTCCAGGCGCCAGCCCTCGCGAATGGTGATGGTCTCCTCGACGCCGGGCTGTTGGCGCAGGGCGGAGACGATCTGTGACGGCGTGAGCGAGGGCGACAGGTCGTAGACGCCGGCCTGGAGGTCGCCCGAGCGGCCCGCCTGGAGCACCGCATACTGGAATGCCAGCTCGCTGCGGACCAGGCCCTTGTCCAGCAGTAGCTTCCCGATCTGCGCATCGGTCGCCCCCGCGACCACCTCGATGGTCACGCGCGGCCCATCTGCTCCAGCCGGCAGGTCGGCCAGCTCGTCTGGTCGATACCACTGCACGAAGCTGCGCACCAGGCCGTTGTCGACGGTTCCCGGATGCGCGTCGACCCAACCCATCAGCCGTGGCGACAGCGTCAACAGGCCGATGAAAATGAGGACCCCGGCCAGCGCCATAACGCCGGCGAACCAGCCGATCAGCATCAGCGGCTGGAACGTGCGTCGCCGCCGCTTCGGGGTTTCGCGTTCCTTGCGCATGGCGCGGATCCGCGCATCGCGGGCATCGTCACGGTCGCGGCTGGGCGTCGGTCGACGATTCATTGGGTCTCCTGCTGCACCCGCGAGGAAGCGTGGGCGTCAAGGTAATCTTGCAGGATCACGCGAGCCGCCGCCGAATCGATCTCTCCTGAGCGCCGATCCGCTTGGCGACCAGCGGCATCGAGCTGCCGACCCGCCTCCCAGCTGCTCAGCCGCTCGTCGTGATAGATGACGCTCAGGCCCATCGCAACGAGCCGATCACCGAAGCGACGAACGGTTGCCGCCTGGGCTCCCTCGCTGCCGTCCATGTTCCGCGGCAGGCCAAGGATGACCACATCGGCGCCCTCCGCCTGCGCGATGGCCGCCACGGCGGCCGGGTCGGGGGCGCGCAGGGCGGGACGTGCGAAGGCGAGCCCGGTCCCCGAATCTCCGACCGCGACTCCGACCCGACGGCTTCCATGATCGAGACCGATGAAGCGGCTCACGATGCGCCCGGCGTCGGCGCCACAGTCTGCACCAAGATCCGGAAGCCGAGCCGCGGCACGTGGTCGACCCAGCCGGGCCACGGGTCCACCTCGATCTGCCCCAGGTCGGCCAGCTCGGTCTTCGCATCGGCGACCGATAGGCCGGCTACACGATCGCGAACTGACGCTTCGTCAATTGCCGCCGCTGCGGCGGCCCGCATCGAAACCTCGACCCGCAGCTCATCGGCGACTGCAGTGACGGCTCCGATCTCCATGGTGATGGAGTCGGGCAGGACGGCGGTACCGGACTGCGCTGCTGACGGATCGCCCAGCAACCTGTTGCGCGCCACCTGCTCGATGTCGGCGCGCATCACATATGCCCGGTCGAAGTCGAGCAATCCGGTCAAGGTAAAGGTGGCGGTGTCCTCCTTGCCGACCAGGTCGGGTGGGATCTCGAGCGCCACCTTCTCGTCGGCCGGCGGACCTTCGTAGATCCTGTCCGGCTGGCCGGAAAGCGCGTCGGCCAGGTGCTGGTTCAGCGTCGTGGTGATGGCGGCAACCAGGGTGTCCACGTCCGCCTTCTGGATGACCGGGTGCCTTGTCTCCGATCCGCCGGAGGTCGGGTCTGGGTTGTTTACCAGCCGGTTCGAGTTCTCGGGGAAGCCGCGCAGGAAGGCGCGCACCGAGGCGTCGTCGATCTGGCTGATTGCGCCCGCTGCCACGTTCCCTGCGGGACCGCCGGCGGTGGCAGTCACGGCCACGCTGCCCTGGCTCGGTTCAATCCCATTCTTGGTGAGTCGGCCTCGCGCCAACACGATCCGCTTGTCGGTGGTGAAGGTCGGACCGCCCGGCACGGAAACCTGCGTCCCTTGCGGCACCGGGACTTGCCCCTGGTTCGAGTTGTAGAAGACCACCGTGCCGGTCGCGGCCACCTGGGCGAGCCGCTCCCCGGTGGCCGTTCCGTCCTGGGTGCTGGTCAGCTGAGCCGATTGGTTCCCGGCAATGGCGGCCTGAAGCTGGTAGGCGATCGGCCCGACCGGCGTGGAGGTCGGGGTAATCCGGATCGTGGCCCCGGGGAGCACCGCCGCTCCGACAACCAAAGCGATCGCCAGCAGCACGGCCAGCAGGGGGAGGCGGGTGCGGATCGAGCGCGACTTGGTCGAGAACCTGGTCGGCCGGCCGGCTCCTGCCGCGCCGCGCCGAGCCGCGGGCGGCGTGGGCAGACGGACCGCCATCGTTTCGTCGGTCGATCCGGGACGTGCGGGCGGAGGCGGGGTGCTGGCCGATGCGGTTTGGACGCTGCCTACCGAAGCCGCGCCGCGGACCACGTGGATCGGGGCATGAGCCGCCGGGGCGGGTGTCGCCGGTTTGCCGGAAGTGGCCTCGGGGATGGTGGCAAACGCGGGGATTCCGGCTTCGGTCGCCAGCGAGCGGGTGGCCGCATCCGCCACCAGCGACACCTCGCGCCCCTCGGCCGCGGCGACGCGGGCCAGCAGGCGCAGCGCGACCACGCTCGACGTGGCCCGGCTGCGTCCGGGTGCGACCACCAGCACCGGGCCGGCCGGCGCCTCCCGCAGGCGGCGAATGACCGAGGTGATCTCGTCGTCGGGCTCCAGGTAGAGCAGCCGGGCGTCGTCGGCCATCCCGCTCACAGCTCCATGGCGCGCACGGCGCCACGCATGGCCCGCTCGGCGGCGCCGGTGCTCGCGTCAATGATCAGCGCCTGGTGGGCCAACGCCATCGGGGTCACGTCCTGGCGGGTGGTGAGCTGCCCACTCGCGTCGCGGATCCCGACCACGTCGTCGGGGGTGAGGGCACGGACCTGGGGGCGACGCGCAAAAGGCAGGCGTCGCCACCAGCCGTCATCGTCGAGGGCCCGGGTGATCTGCGGCAGCTGGGCCCCGCCGCCGCACAGGTACACCCGCGCCGGCAGAAGCTCACCTTCGCCAAGGTCGCCGATCATCAGCTCGACGCCACCGAGCCAGATCATTGCGTCCTCGTTGAGGGCCGCCTCCAGGGTCGCCCGGTCGATCGGCTCAGGCAGGTCGTCAGTTCCGCTGGCGGACAGCTTCAGTGCCTCCGCGCGCGCAAATGAGAGGCCGAATCGGTCGGCAAGCCCGCGGGTGAAGGCACGTCCGCCGAGCGCCAGCATCTTCGTTCCCGCGATACCGCCATGGCGCACCAGCGCGACATCGGTGGTACCGCCGCCGACGTCCACGAAGACCGCCCCTGCATCCCCCAGCTCGCCCGGATCGAGGCAGGTGGCAACTGCGTACGGCTCGGCCACGACACCGAGCAGCTCGAGTCCGAGTTGTGCCGCCACCGATTGGAGGGCGCCAAGGTGCACCATCGGCGCGAAGGCGTTGAAGACGGCGAGCTCGACCTGGGCTCCGGTGAAGCCGATCGGGTTGCTCACCGGGTAGCCATCGATCTTCATCTCGACCACCGCGGCATGAACCAGGCGCACGTCGAGACGCTCGACGCCACTCTCCCATGCGATCCGACGCTCCGCCTCGACCAGCGCCTCGGATTGCACGTGCTCCACGATTCGCTGAAGCTCGGCCTCGTCCATCGGTGCCCGGGGATCCTCGCGGCGCACTGTGCCGCTCGAGGTGGTCCCCTTGACCAGCTCGCCTGCGATACCGATCACTGCCGCCGTGGCGCTGAAGCCCGCCGCGTCCCTGGCCTGCGACAGCGCCTCCGCGGAGTTGGCCACCACAGCATCGATGTCACTCACCGTGCCCGACTGCATATGGGTCAATCCCTGGCGCTGGCGACCTGATCCTCGCACGATGCCGCTGAGTCGCCCCTCGCCATCCGGGGCGACCTCCACCACCAGCGCCTTGGCAAACTCGGTCCCCACGTCGAGCGCCACCAGCCCTGAAGGACCACCCGGCTGGGCGTTCGTGCGCCGAAGCCACCCGGTCAGCCGGCCCAGCTGCGCCTGCATCATCAGCTCGACTCGAGCCGCGCCAGGGCCTCGAGTGCGAGCCGACCGCCTTCGCGCAGCGCTTCTCCGAGGAGCGCTGCATCCTTGCCTCCTGCCTGCGCCAGCTCTGGCCGCCCGCCGCCGCCGCCGCCGATCATCGGGGCCACCGCTCGCACGACGGCGACCGCATCGAAGCCCTCGCCGACCAGGTCGCGGCTGGCGGCGACCATGATCGCCGGCCCGTCCCCATCACCGGACGCCACGGCCACGAAGCGGCCGCTGATCGAGCGCAGCTCATCGGCCAGCGCCCGCAACGCTGCAGCATCGGCAGATGGGAAATGCTGAATGATCACCTTCGCTTCACCGGCCTGCTGTGCGCCGGCCAGCGCTCCCGGCGCGTCCAGGCGCGCTGCGTTCTGTCCCGCGGATGGCGTCCTGCCGACGCGCTCCGCGTCTCGCAGGCGGACCAGCAGCGACTCGACCCGCGCCGGCACCTCGTTCTCGGAGGCGCCCAGCAGCTGAGCGATGGCATGCAGGGACTCCAATCGTCCCGCGACCAGCTCCTCGGCCGCCTCGCCGGTGACCGCTTCGATCCGCCGCAGTCCGGCCCCGATGCTCGACTCGCCAGTGATCCGGAAGGCGCCGATCTGGCCGGTCGAGGTCACGTGCGTTCCGCCGCACAGCTCCTTGCTGAAGCCATCGACCTGCACCACGCGCACCGAGTCGGGGGCGTACTTCTCTCCGAAGAACATGTCGGCGCCCAGGGCCTGGGCATCGGTCAGGCTCATCTGCGACGGGGTGACCACGGCATTGCGCCGGATCTGAGCGTTGACGATCCGCTCCACCTGGCGGAGCGCCTCGCGCGGCGTGGGGCCGCTGGCCGGGAAGTCGAACCGCAGGCCGTCGGGGCCGACCCAGCTGCCGGCCTGCTTGGCCTGCTCGCCGAGGACGTCGCGCAGAGCGCGGTGCAACAGATGGGTGCCGGTGTGGTTGCGCGCCGCCGCCCAGCGTCGGCCCTCGTCCACGCGGGCGTGGACATGCGCACCGACGGACTGCGTGCCCTCGACCACTTCACCGATGTGGACGATCGCATCGCCCCAGCGCTGTGTGTCTTCGACCCTCATGCGGAAGGTTTCGCCAACGATTTCGCCCTGGTCACCGATCTGGCCGCCGCCTTCCGCATAGAAAGGGGTCCGATCAAGGATCAGGAGCTGCCTGGCGCCTTCAGTCGGTTGCTGCGCGCCGGATCCTGCAACGACCAGGTCATCAGCCTGGGTCTGGTTGGGATACCCGATGAACTCGCTGCGCAGCTGCCTGAGGTTCTCCGGTAGCTCGACCCTGGAGGCCCGGCTGCCGCGCGACCGCTCGCGCTGCTCCGCCATGGCGGCCTCGAAGCCCGCGCGGTCGACCGTGACGCCACTCTCCGTGGCGATCTCGACCGTCAGGTCGATCGGGAAGCCGAAGGTGTCGTGCAGGCGAAATGCCTCCTCGCCGGAAATCGTGCCGCCCGGGCCTGCCGCCTCGACGAGCGCGGTGAGTCGTTCGCTCCCGGCCTCCAGGGTACGGGCGAACTTCTTCTCCTCGGCGTCGATCTCGGCCTTGATCCGTTCCGCTTCTTGCCCGAGCAGCGGATACGCGGGGCTCATCAGCTCAATCACCGCTGCCGCCGGTTCCCACATGAAAGGCCCGGTTATCCCCATCAGGCGGACGTGTCTGACGGCTCGCCGAATCAAGCGACGAAGTACGTAGCCGGCGCCTTCATTCGATGGCCTGACGCCTTCCGCCAGCAGGAACGTTGCGGCACGGGCGTGATCGGCCACCACCTGGTAGCTGAAGCGCTCGGCTTCGACCGTTTCCGGATCATGCCCGAGATGGAAGCGAAGTCGGTCGATGATCGGGGTGAAGAGGTCGGTGCGGTAGTTGCTGTCGACCCCCTGCACTGCGCTGGCCATGCGCTCGAGGCCCATGCCGGTGTCCACGCTGGGAAACGGCAATGGGGTGAGCGTCCCATCGGCCGATCGGTCGAACTGCATGAACACCAGGTTCCAGATCTCCAGCCATCGTGGACAGGTCTCCGAGTGGTCGGGCACGCATTCAGGCCCCTCCGACAGCTCCGCCCCGCGGTCGTAATGCAGCTCGCTGCACGGTCCGCACGGGCCGGTCTCGCCCATCGACCAGAAGTTGTGGTCGTCGCCGACGGCGATGTTGCCCCATTGCGCCATGCGCTCAGGCGGCAGGCCGATCTCCTCGGCCCAGATGCGCCGGGCCTCGTCATCGTCGGTGTAGGTGGTGGCTGCGATCCGATCGCCGGGGATCCCCAGCTCGACGGTGAGGAACTCCCACGCCCAGTGGATCGCCTCGCGCTTGAAGTAGTCGCCGAAGCTCCAGTTGCCGAGCATCTCGAAGAGGGTCTGGTGGCGCGGCGTGCGGCCCACCTCCTCGAAGTCGTTGTGCTTGCCAGCCACCCTCAGGCACGGCTGCGCATCGACCGCCCGGCGATAGTCGCGCTGCTCCTCCCCGGTCAGGACGCGCTTGAACTGGACCATCCCCGAATTGGTGAAGAGCAGGGTCGGGTCGTCACGGGCAAGCAGGGGCGCCGCGGGCACGCGGGTGTGCCCACGCTCCTCGAAGAAGCGCTGAAAGCGCTCTCGGATCTCGGCCGCGCTCATCGGCTGCAATCGGTGTGCCCTTCACTCATGGCAAGAGCCGGCGACCACCGGCTCTCGACTCCTGGCTGATTCGCCCGGGCCGATCAGGTGGCGGCGCTCTCCGACGCCTGGCCGCTCTGCTCGGCATCGTACGCGGCCAGCATCTCTGCGCGCGCCTTTTCAGCAGCCGCGCGACCCTCGCTGATCGCATCCTCGAGGGATGCGCGCTTCTCGCCGACGAATTCGCCAACCTGCTCCCGCATCTCGTCGCCCGAGGTCGGGGCCAGCAGCAGGCCTACGGCCGCCCCGATCAGGCCGCCGATCACCATGCCGGCCAGGAAGCTGCCGAAACTTGAGTCTTTCATGCGAACGAGGCGTCCCCTGCGCGTGCGTCGGATGATTCTACCGATCCGGCTGTGACCCGTCTTGTCCGGACCGACCGGCCGGCTTCCGCTCGCTCGGCGGCGTGGGTCCGAGGTGCGCCAGCAGGCTGACCACCAGCATCGCGACCTGCGCGGCCACGGAGGCTGCCACCACGTTGAAGTCGCCGATGCGGAAGAGCTCGAGCCCGGTCCGACCGCCGACCGCATTGCCAGCCACGCTGCCCAGAACGGCCGCGGCGGCAAGGGCCGGAAGGAGTCGATCCCAGCGGCCGCGCAGCGCCGTGAAGGCCGCCAGGTTGATGGCCGAGATGAACGCCACCAGCACCAGCCAGGGGGTCATGCGGCGCGCGTGATCCGCCCCCCGCCCAGGCATTCATCCCCGTCATACAGCACCGCCGCCTGGCCCGCGGCCGGTGCCCAAACCGGCGCGGCGGTCTCCACCAGCATCCGGTCGTCGCCGACGACAGTCACCTCACATTCGGCCTCCTCACCACGATGCCGGATGCGCACTGTCGCGCTGAACCGGTCGGCAGGAGGATCGCCCGCCACGAAACGACGACCATCGACGCTGAACCGATGAGCGGCGATCTCATCGCGTTGCCCGACTACGACCGTGTTTGTCTCGGCGTTGATCGAGCGCACGTACAGCGGGCGGCTCGCTGCGACCCCGAGCCCGTGGCGCTGGCCGACCGTGTAGTGGGCGTACCCGGTGTGGGTGCCAAGCCTTGTCCCCCTGCCGTCGATGATGGGACCCGGCTCACCGCGATAGCCGCGACGCTCCGCAAGCAGCTCGCGGTAGTCGCCTGCCGGGACAAAGCAGATCTCCTGGCTCTCCGGCTTATCGGCGGTCGGCAGCCCGAGCTCGGTGGCAATGGCACGCACCGCGGGCTTGGTCAGCTCGCCAAGCGGAAAGCGGGTACGCGCCAGCTGGGCCTGGTCAAGCACCCACAGGAAGTAGGTCTGATCCTTGTCCGCATCGGCTGCACGCAGCAGGCGCCAGCGTCCGCCGCTGTGCTCGGTCCGGGCGTAATGGCCTGTCGCCACCTGGTCGGCGCCGTAGGCGGACAGACCGCGTCGCAGCAGCTCGTCGAACTTGATGTACTGGTTGCAGGCCTGGCACGGATTGGGGGTCGACCCGGCCAGGTAGGCATCGGCGAAGGCGTCGATCACCCGCTCGCCAAAACTCTGCTCCAGGTTCAGCGCGAAGAACGGAATCCCGACAAGTTGAGCGACCCGTCGCGCATCGTCATGAGCGTCGGGCGAGCAGCAGCTGCGTCGCTGCTCGTATCCCTCGCCACCATCGGGATGGAGGCGCATCCAGACCCCGATCACCTCGTCGCCCCCGCCCCGTTCGCGGGTCTCGCGGGCCAGCAGCGCCGCGGCGACGCTCGAATCGACGCCTCCGCTCATGGCGGCCACGATGCGGCTCATTGCGGCACGCCGGCCGGCAGCACCGTGCGCATGCGCGCCACGACCTCGCGGGCCGCCTCGACGGCACGGGCGATATCGGCGTCGGTCGTCTCCCGCCCGGCGGTCAGGCGCAGCGAGCCGTGGGCGCGCCACGGGTCGATGCCCATCGCCAGCAGGACGTGGCTCGGCTCGGTCGACCCGCTGGTGCACGCGCTGCCGGTGCTCACCTGAATCTCTTCGAGATCAAGGGCGGCGACCAGGTCGCCCCCCT
>JANMPX010000272.1:0-7160 GCA_031370085.1 Chloroflexota bacterium
CTTCGGTCCGACCTCATGTATGCCGATGGGCAAGCGGTCAGGCCGGACGACTTCCGCCGGGCTATCGAGCGGGGCTTCCAGATTGCCGATCCCTCCGGCGAGGCAGTCGGGCCGTCCTACTTTGGGTCATTACTCGGAGCCGAGGCCTGCGCCGATGCTCCCGTCCAGCGCTGCGATCTTTCGGCGGGGATCGTGCCAGACGCGTCCGCCAACACCGTCACCTTCCACCTGTCGATGCCCGACCCGGACTTCCTGTACCGGCTGGCCCTCAGCCTCGGCTACCCGGTCCCACCCGACACGCCGGCGAATGCCCCGGTGGACGGTGCCTTCCCGGGCACCGGTCCATATACCGTGTCCGCGACCGGCAACAACGAGGTTCGCCTCACGCGAAACCCTCATTTTCGATCGTGGGACCCGAACGTGCGGCCCGACGGCTTCGCCGACGAGATCGTGTGGCGGTATGGAATCGAGCCCGCTGAAGGGCTTGCCATGGTTGAGCGAGGCGAGGCGGATTACCTGGCGTCAATTGGGGGTGGCTCCATCCCGCCGGAGTCAATCGGGGCGTTGCGCGCGGAGTACACGGCCCAGATTCACTCCGCGTCTGTCAGCGTGACGTCCGTACTCCTGAACACGGCGGTTCCACCGTTCGACAGCCTCGAGGCACGCCAGGCGGTCAGCATGGCCATCGATCGAGCGCGCGTCGCCGAGTTGTACGGTGGAGCGTTCGCGGTAGCCGTCACCTGCCAGGTGCTTCCGCCAGCGTATCCCGGCTATCAGCCCTACTGCCCGTACACCACGAACCCGGGCCCGGGAGGCCGCTGGCAGGCGCCAGATATGGGGGCAGCACAAGGACTCGTCGATGCATCGGGAACGCGTGGTGCAGTTGTCGTCGTCGGGCCCGTGTTAGATCGCTACAGGGAACTTGGACCCTATCTCGTGACGGTCCTCCAGGACCTGGGGTACCAGGCGTCACTCGATCCGGAGACTGACCCCGACAAGATCTACGAGGCACTCAATACAGGGCACATCCAGATCACTCCAATCACCTGGCTTTCGGACATCCTGGCCCCGAGTGGCTTCCTGTCCGCGTTCACCTGCGCCGAATCCGGCGGTCTATCGAACTACTGCGACCCAGCGCTCGATGCCCTCATCGCGCAGGCGCGCCAGCTTCAGACCACCGACCAGGCGGCCGCTGTTGCGAAGTGGGCGGAGGTCGACCGAGCCGTGGTCGACCTGGCCCTCTGGGCGCCGCTCTACAACGCGGGC
The DNA here is from genome assembly GCA_031370085.1 of Chloroflexota bacterium. GTDB lineage: Bacteria > Chloroflexota > Limnocylindria > QHBO01 > QHBO01 > CF-167. The sequence continues at coordinate 1,267 of JANMPX010000272.1, forward strand.
ACGGAGTTCGTCTCGGCACGTGTCGGCAACTTCCAATTCCATCCCGCCTATTTCGTCCTGCTCGACCAACTCTGGGTTCAGTAGAGGGACGAGCCGGCTCACGGAGCCGCCATCGGTCGTCGCCGCTCGAAGCTCCCCACGCCGTCAACTTCGTCCGGCCCGGTGAGATAGACCATGACGCATCGGTAGCCGCGACCAGCGACTTGGGACGAATTCGCGGACCACAAATCCGCTGCCCGGCAATCGATAAGTTCGCAAGAAAAATCGAACCACTTCGCAACGCCGCGACGCCATTGGAGTGAATGGAGTCAAAGTGCTCCATTCGTGGAGGCAGTGATGGATCGTTTGCTGGTGGAGCAGGCGCGGCGAGGCGATCGAGAGGCGTTCACCACCCTCGCGTTCGAGCTGAGCAACCGCCTGTTCGCGGTCGCGCACCGGATCCTGCGTGACTTCGACGCCGCCGGGGACGCGCTCCAGGTGACGCTCCTCCGCATCTGGCAAGACCTCCCCGGGCTGCGCGAGCCAGACCTGATCGAGGGCTGGTCCTACCGCATCCTGGTTCGGGCCTGCCACGATCAACTGCGCCGGCAGCGCCGACGGGCGCCGGTCCTACACGTGCTCCCGCCGTTGGCGGCCGAGCCCGGACCCGAGGACGCCGTTGTCGATCGGGACGAGCTTGAGCGAGCGTTTCGGAGGCTCTCCACCGAACAACGCGCCGCCATCGTGCTGCAGTACTACCGCGGCCTGACCCTTCCGGAAATCGCCGAGATCCTAGGCGTGCCCGTCGGCACGGTCAGGTCTCGGCTCCACTACGCGAAACGTGCCATGCGCGCCGCCATCGAGGCTGATAACCGCCCGGCCACCCAGAAAGGTCGCCTCGCATGAACCGAGAGCCGAATGTCGACGAGATTGTCGCCCGCTGGGTTGACGATGGACCCGAGGTGGCTCCAGAGCGGTTCGTGTGGGCTGCCCTCGAGGAGGTCGAGCGCATGCCTCAGCGTGGCGCGTGGCGCGTCGCGATGGAGAACGCTCCGATGTTCATGAAGATCGCAGCCCCCGTCCTCGGCGTCGCCGCCGTGGTTCTCGTCGCCATCATTGGCTACCAGCTACTGGGCACGGACCGCGGCGTCGGCCAGGGACCCAGCATCAGCCCGTCTCCCAGCGGCGCGGCAACGATCAATTGCGGCGTCAGCGCCCCAACGGCAAGCACGCTTGAGGTCGTCTGGTGTGTTCCTCGAGGTGCCAGCGAGAGGCTGGTCGTCCATTTCACGATGCGCGCCCCGACCGAGTGGGCAGCTGAAACCTATAACTCCGGGCAGACGCTGTACCTGCGGCCGCCCAGCGGCCGAGCCATTGCGTTCGGCCTCGGTGGCCCCCAAACCGTCGACGACTGGGTCAGTTCCTTCACCAACGAGTCGGCCTTCGAGGTTTCCGAGCCCGAGCCGATCAGCCTCGACGGGGCGGACGGTTACGTCTTCGACGTGCGACTTGCCCCTGGGACCAACGCGGGAGACGCGCCGCCGGTGCTCAAGGACCTGGAGCTTCCATGGAAGCTCCAAGAGGGCAGCGTGGCCCGGGTGTGGATCCTGGATAGTTCCGACGAGGCGCTGGCCATCGTCACTGGTTCGCCTGAAGCAGACTTCGAGGCATGGGCCGGCACGGTCAGCGCGGCAGTCGAAACCCTTCAGTGGGGCACATCGCCGTAGCCGGGCGACCGCCAGCGAGAGTTTGGGTCCGGTGTGGTGGTGCACGACACTGGACTCGAACTTACACCAGTGACCTCATGGCCGATGCAAATCATTCGACGCGACAATTGGCTTCGCGCTGCCGCGCTGTTTCATGAGCCCACCTCCCGATCGAGACTGCACCAAACCGTGGTGTTGCGTCGATCGGTGGAACCCGAGGGTCCTTTCGGACAGGCCGTAGCGACGTTGGAACCCTCTCCTCACGGGCATGCGCCAGCGTGCTTACACCCGTCCACTCGTCCGCGCGGCGTAGGCTGGCGAAGTTGACACGTCGTGACGTTCCGGTGGCCGTCGCCAGCGCGATCATTTCTGTGCCGGCTGTGATCGTCTCGGGGTTCGCCTTCGCCAGGTTCAATCTCGCCCCGAATGACCAGCACACGGCAATCCCGACGTCCAGGCAAGGAAACGGCGTTATCGGCTCACAAGTCTCGAGCGAACCTGGCGTAGGCGATGCCAGAACCGATCCGTGACGAGGTCGAAGAGGCCGGGGTGGCGAAGCGGAGTGCCGCCGAAGGTGCGCTTGAAGTCGGAGAAGCCCCTCCAGGCGGGATCGGCGTCGTGGTCGTCCGGCTCGACGACGCCCCACATGTCAACGGTGGCGCAGCCGTCCGCGGCGAGGGCGCGGAGCATCTCGGCCATGACCGCGTGGGCGCCGTAGTGGTGCTTGTAGCGCTCGTCGCGGAGGAGGGCGCCGTAGAGGTAGTAGGCGCGACCGCCGAGGCGCGGGAAGGCCATAGCGGCGATGGGGGTGCCGTCGACGCGGGCGATGCCGAGATACCAGCCGTCCGTCGCGGCGAACTCGGTCGCCAGGCGGGTCAGGAATTCGAGCGATCGAACGCGGAACTGGACACGCTCGGCGGTGCGGGTCAGCAGGTCATGGAGGATCGCTATCTCGGCCGGATCGGGGTCGCGGGAGATGGTGACCTTGGTGCCTTCGCGCTCGGCGCGGCGCGAGAGGCGGCGCGCATCGGCGTGCCAGGAGGCCTCGAGCTGCTGACCGCCGTTGAGGAGGTCGACCAGGCGGGTGGTGGGGGCCTGGAGGTCGGGCGCGCGACGGAGGCCGTTGGCGCCGAGCAGAGCCGCGAGATCGGTTGCGTCGCCTGCCTCGGCGCGCGGGTCGAGCTTGACGACCAGCGCTTTCTCCTTGCGGGCGAGGGTGCGCAGCCCCTGGATCAGCCATGCAAAGAGCTTGTCGGCATCGGGGGCGGATCGGTCCCAGATCGGTCCATGAGCCACGTAGGCCACCTGCCGCCCGAAGCCGGCGGGACGCAACAGAGCCTGGGCCACGCCGCGGATCTGACCGTCGTCCTCGAGCACGAGGCGCGCCGGCGGCTCGCCGGCCAAGGCGGTGCAGGCACCCCAGCCCCAGGTATGAAGGAGGTCAGCTTCCGGGCGAGACGCGACAAAGGCGTCCCAGGCGGGGCGGTCGAGATCGGTGGTACGACGGACTAGCGGAGGCATCCTGTCGAGAAGCCTAGTGGTAGACGGCAAGGTCGCGACGCGATAATCCCGGCATGAAGGATCCCGCCGGGCCGATCCCCGATATCGCGTACTACGGGACCGGGGAGCTCCTGTCACGTGGCTTCACGCTGGACGGCGAGATGCACAGCGCTTGGGAGTTCTTCCGCAAGGACGGCAGCGTGATGCGGACCGGCGAATTTGACCGCGGGCGCCAGGTCGGGATCTGGCGGACCTTCGATCGCGCCGGTGGCCTCGTGAAAGAGACCGACTTTTCGAAGCGGCGCCGATCCGGGGGCGAGGTCAGGCCGGGTCCAGCTCCTCGAAGAGGGTGAGTTGAAGGCCTGCCGGCCCGTTCAACCGTGAGTTGAGGGATCGCCACGGCGTCTCGATCGGCCGCGCGATCAGCTCGGCGCCGGCGGCCATGGCTCGGTCCGTGGCTGCCTCCGCACGCGGGACCTGGAACGCCACGCGGATGTGGCCGGCCACCCGCCGGCCCACCTCGACCTGGTCGACGTACGCCGCGTGGCCCGGGTCGCCGAGCTCGAGCGTGGCGCGACCCGCGTCGAGGATGGTCACATGGCCGCCGAGTGAGCTGAACACGCCGATCTCTCGCATCCCCAGCACGTCGCGGTAGAACGCGAGCGCGGCCTCGTAATCGGGCGCCGTCACCACCAGCCGCATTTCGAGGACGCCGCTGTCCATCGGTTCCACCTCACCTATGAGAACGTCGTCAAGCGAGGACCATCACCGCCCGATCCGGTGGCGCAGCATGCTGGCGAAATCGCGCAGCCGGTACGTCATCGGGTCGATCACCAGGTCCCAGGAACCGGCCCACGGGACGAATCGGCCCCCGAAGCCCTTCTTGAAGAGGCTGTAGCCGTACCACGGGTGCTCACGCCCGGCATCCTCCGGAGCCACGCCCCACAGGTCGTGGGTGCGGGCGCCCATCTCGCGGGCGGCGCGCATCATCCGCCACTGCACCGCGTAGGCGGAAAAGCGCTTCGTCTCCCCAGGGGCCTCGCGGATCGATCCTGCGTACAGGTAGAAGGACCGATCGCCCTCGACCACCAGCAGAGCGGCCGATTCCAGCCTGCCCTCGTGGCGGGCTTCGACGATGCAAGCGCGCCCGGCACCACCAATCCCCCGCCAGATGATGCGGTAGCGCTCGAGCTTGGGCAGCTGGTAGCTGGCGCGGGTCAGCGTCTCGGTCACCAGGGCATGCAGCGAGACGAGGGCAGTCTCGTCCGCGGGGTCTTCGATGACATGCGTGGTGATGCCTTCCCGCTCAGCCCGGCGGACGGCATAGCGGGTGTCCTTGTCAAAGGCAGCCAGCAGGGCCTCGTCATCGGGCAGCAGGGTCACCAGGCGCGTGTCGGGCGTCTGCAGGGTGGCATTCACCCGACGCAGGCCCGATGCCTCGAACAGGGCGGCCGCGGGGGTGTTGCGCTCGACACGCGGTTCCAGGCGAACGGCGATGGCCCGATCCTCTTTCGCCGCGGCGCGCAGGCCCGCCAGCATCGCGGCAAGTCGCTCCCCCGCCTGTGGGTGGTCGTAGTCGAGCACGGGACCACGGGGGACGTACCAGAACGAGCGGCCCAGGCTGGTGCGACGGACATGGACGGCGCACAGCGCGGTCAGCTCGCCGTCCTCCTCGAGCACGAAGGCACGCCGCGGCGCTCCGTCGAAGGCGGCAACCGCGGCCCACTCCCAGTCGTGGAGCAGGTCGCCGCTGGGCATGCGCTCCAGGAGGCGTTGCCAGGCCACAGCGTCGGCGCCGGTCGCCTCCAGGAACCGGGCGGTCATTCGGTGGCGGGCCCGTGGCCGGCCCGGCGCAGCTCGCGGCGGGCGACCTCTGCCTCGTCCCACCAGACCGAGCCGGAGCCCATGACCATTGTGTGCTCGTGCCCCTTGCCGGCCAGCAGGATCGTGTCGCCGGGTCCGGCCAGCCCGATGGCATGGGCGATGGCCGCCGTCCGGTCGTTGATCACCCACACCGTGGCGCCGTCCCGAGCGCCCGCGGCGCGGGCGCCATCGGCGATCTGGCGATTGAGCTCATCGGGATTCTCGCCACGCGGGTCCTCGTCGGTCACCACCACCGCGTCGGCGAGCTCGGCGGCGATGCGGCCCAGCTGCGGGCGCTTGAGCACATCGCGCTCGCCGGCCGAGCCGATCAGCGCGATCAGTCGCCCTGGCGTGAGTGGCCGCAGGATGTGCAGTACCTGCTCGAGGGCGTCGGGCGTGTGCGCGTAGTCGACCACGACAGCGAATGGCTGCCCCAGGTCGATCCGCTGCATCCGGCCCGCTACGCCTTGCGCCACGGCGAGGGCTTTGCGAGCTACCTGCGGATCGATCCCCCAGCTCACGGCGAAGGCGAAGGCGGCCAGCGCATTCTCCGCGTTGAAGCCGCCGATCAGCGGCACCGCCAGGGTCCCGCTCCAGCCAGGGGCGTCGACGCTCAGGCTCGAGCCGTTCGGGCTGGCATCGATCCGCGAAGCCCGCACATCGGCCTCCGGGTGGACCCCGAAGCTCACCACCCGATCCCTGGCTCGCTCGCGGAAGAAGTCGTAGTTGCGGTCGTCGCGGGCCGCTGGGGAAAGGCGCAGGGTAGCCACCACCTAAGCTGCAAAACGATACGCGCCGTGGGCGCACCGGAAATGACCTGTGGCAACCTTCACCAGGGTCATAACG
>JANMPX010000166.1:0-7155 GCA_031370085.1 Chloroflexota bacterium
AGGCGCACGCGCATCGGCGTCTCGATGGCGGTACCGCAGACCTCGCCGTCGCCCTGCGCGGCGTGACCGTCGCCCAGCGAGAAGCGGCCCCCCGGTGCGAAGACCGGCAGGAAGAGCTTCGTTCCCGCGGTCAGGTGGCGCGTGTCCATGTTGCCGCCAAACACGTCCGGCGGAATGGTCGAGTGGGCACCCGCCGTCGGCGGGGCGACGCCCAGCTCACCGCAGAACGGCGCCAACGGGATGCGGACACCGGGCAGGAACTCAGCCCAGCCATCCGCCAGGTGCGTGATGCGCAGGGCGGGCTCGGTGAAGTCATCGGCCAGCAGGCCGAAGCCGGGGATGCTGGCGGTCCAGCCCCAGTCCGCTGGCTGGAAGTCGAGCAGCTCGATCTCCAGGGTGTCGCCGGGCTCGGCGCCGTCCACCGCGATCGGTCCGTTGACCTGGTCGACGCGTGAGAAGTCCAGGTTGGCCAGGTCCGTGACGGTGGACGCGGCGGTGATCTGGCCGCCCGAGGCATCGAGGGCGTCGAACTCGACGATGTCGCCGCTGGCCACCGTGGCGATCGGCTCGATCGATCGATCCCAGGCGAGGTGGAACTGGTCGCGACGGACGTGCACGGAGGCGTTCGGCTCGCTCATCGGCGGCATGGTAGTCCCTTGGGTCAGCGTGCGACTGCCATCAGCTCGTCATGGGCGCCAGCCCAGGGCGCGCTCAGATGATCGGCTTGTCCATTGAGACGCCGCCGATGCTCAGGCCGTTGGGCATCGGGATCTGCACTCGCTCCAGAATTCGGAATCCATACCGCTCGTAGAGGGGCAGCCCGGGCAGCGTCGCCATCAGCGCCAGCGTGCGGAAGCCTTCCGCCCTTGCCGCGGCTTCGCAGGCCCCCAGGATCCGCGTGCCCAGGCCCTTGCGAGTCCAGTCCGGGCGCACGAACATCGCCCGCACCCGAGCGGGCTCTGTGGCGGGGTCGAGCAGGCGTGCATCGGTGGTGCCTTCTCCGGACCCGGAATAGAGCTTGTCGCGCCGGCTCCATCCGCCGCAGGCGACCAGCTCACCATCCGCTTCAGCCACGAAGTACGTGCCGTCCTCGATCAGCATTCGGTCCACAACTCCGATGTACCTCACCGAGGCCTCGGTCTGGGCGGGGTCGTAGAAATGGGGGAACAGGCCGCGTATGGAGGCCTTCATCAGCACGTCGATCCCGTCCGCGTCGGACAGGGTCGCAGGTCGCAGATCCGGGCGTCCCGTGTCGGTCATGGCGGCAGCCTAGCAGCCGTTTTGGCTGCCGCGGAGAGCGTCGCGGTCGTGTAACGGTTTCGCCCTCGCGGAGCTTGTCCGAGCGCGCTAGCATCGGGCCATGCGGCGTGCGATCGACCTGAGCCACGAGATTGTCGACGGGATGACCACGCATCCGGGAATCCCCGGGCCGGTCATCTCGACCTTCCGGACTCATGCACAATCCGAAGGCCGATATGCGCCCGGGACCACCTTCGAGATCGGCCGCATCGAGATGGTAGCCAACACCGGGACATACCTCGACACGCCGGCGCATCGATTCCCGGGGCGCCCTGATCTCTCCGGTCTGGCGCTCGACCGGGTCGTCGACCTCGAAGGCGTGCTCGTCGACTGCCGTGGCCAGGTCGAGCGAGGGATCGGGCCGGAGGCATTCGATGGAATCGATCTCGCCGGACGTGCTGTGCTGATCGAGACCGGATGGGATCGCCACTGGGGGACTGCGACCTATCTTGCCGACAACCCGTTCCTGACCGAGGCGGCCGCACGCCTGCTGGTGGAGCGGCGCGCTGGGCTTATCGGGATCGACTCGGTGAACGTCGACTCGCTGACCGATCCCGGGCGGCCGGCCCACACCGTCATCCTGGACGCCGGCATCCCGCTGGTCGAGCATCTCACCGGCCTCGCCGAGCTGCCGGCGACGGTTTGGCGGTTTTACGCGGTGCCGCCCCGCATCCGCGGGATGGCCACCTTCCCGGTCCGCGCCTTCGCGCTGGTCTGAAGTCTTGAAGCCGCGGCGTACCATGCCGCGATGAACCCCGACGGCCTGCCGTTCGAAACGTCCGCGGGCCACCGCCCGCCGAACTCGGGCGCTGATCGGTTCATGGTTGTGCTGGCGGTGGTGGTGCTGCTCGGCGCGGTCCTGATCATTGTGGGCAAGGTGCTGCCGCGCGGCCACGAGTCTGCAAGGGCGACGCCGACCGCCAGCGTGGCGACCACCTCCGAGTCGATCGCTCAGCCTTCGCGAACACCAACGCCGACTCCGACGCCGCGGCCTCTTGGGCTGGTGATCCTCCTGCCGGGTACGCCGCCGTCACCGTCATCGCAGGGCTACCAGTTCAATGGCTGGGTGCGCGCCAAAACCGACGTGATCATGCACGACAATCCAACCCTCGGGTCGAATGACGGCACGTTGACCAAGGGGAGTCTTGCCTTCGCCTGGGAGGATCTGACGCAGGCCAGCGGCGACCTCGGCTGGCTCTACGTCCAGGACCCTCAGCCCGGCGGTTGGATTGCGACCACTCCTGACGGCTCCTCGCTGGTGGAGCGCTTTGTGAGTCAGCCGGTGACGAACAGCGGCGACATCTCCGGGCTCGTTGCTGGCCCGAACGGCTACCTCGCCGTCGCGAGCCGTCCCATGAGGTCCGACGCGGTCGGCCAGGCACGCTGGGTTGCATCGCCAGATGGCGCCCATTGGCGCTGGGGGAGCTCCTCCGTCGGCTGGGGCGCTGCCTGGGGACCAGCGGGGTGGCTCAGCCTGTCGACCCAGGACACCCCGGACGGGGTGCTCGCGTGGATCTGGAATTCGTCGGATGGCACTGCCTGGAGTCCTCTTGGGGCCTGGGTTGATGCCCGCGACACCACGATCTATGCGAGCCAGCTGATCGGCTCCGCGCGGGGCTATGTACTCGTGACCGCATCCGGGAGGGGCGGTGCGGAGCGAGCGACCTTCTGGTACTCGCCCGATGGGCAGTCCTGGCTCGAGGCGACCAACCCCGGGTTTGACCAGAATGCCTGGCTTCAGGTGGCCGCGACCCCAGCGGGGTTCTATGCCTGGGACCAGCAGCCTGCCGAGCAGCGGGCGGCAACCGATGCGAACCGTGTCGCCGGTGCCTTCTCCGCGGATGGATCACATTGGACCCCGGTCGACCACGGGCCGAGCGGGAGCGGAATGTTCCTGGGGGCATTCGGCGATCGACTTCTTGCCATCACGACCAATCCGACCGATGGATCCGCCCAGGTCTGGTTCGGATCCGCAGGGCCAGGCGGCTTCAGTTGGCTCCGCGACCCCGGCCAGGACCAGGTTTTCGCCGGGGCCGTCGTGTCGGCGCTGGCCTCCGATGGCTCTCGCCTCGCGGTGTTCGGTTGGGTGCGGGAGACCGAACGGCCGGTCGAATGGATCCGCCACGGGGCGCGCTGGGTCCGAACCCCGTTGCCGGACTCGTTCGGCGGTTTTCCTCGCTCTGCCGCTGTCGGACCGAACGGCCTGGTGGTGATCGGCTATCGCACGACTCTGCGGGGTTGGAATCCCATCATCTGGCACCAGGACACCGACGGTTCATGGTCGGCCGAGGCTGACCCATTGCTAACGGTCGTGCCTGATCCTGGCCACGCCGACTGTCCGCCGCTGCCGAGCGATGCCCTGCAATTCGTGCTGCTCGACCGCGTCATGGCGGCGGCCTGCATCGGGGCGACCCCGATGACCTTCCGAGTGTGGTCAGCGTTGTGCGATGGCTGCTACGGCTACGGGACGGGCGTACATCAACCGGCATGGCTGGCCGAACCCACCACAAGTCAGCTCTTCCTGGCGCCGATTCGCACTACGAACAGTGTCAGTTCTGCCGTCCTGGCGCCTCAGCTCTCGTTCGACCCTGCCTGGAAAGACCATTGGGTTGAGGTCACCGGGCATTTCGATGACTCGGCGGCCCTGTCCTGCGAGTGGCTCCCCGGACCCGATGAGCTCAATTACTACACAGGGCAGCAGGACGTGATCAATGGCTGCCGACAGACTTTCGTGGCCACCGCCATTCGACTGGTGGATGGTCCGTGACGGAGCTTATTGAGTGGTGCGCCGGCGGTAGAGCCACAGCGCGATCGGGAAGAACACGATCAGCGTCCCGGCCGCCCAGATGAGTGCCGGGATGGCATCCGGTCCGCCGCTGCCGTTGAGCGTGAAACTGCGCACCGTGTTGGTCACCAGGGTCAGTGGCTGGTGCTCGGCGAAGACACGAAGCCAGTCGGGCATGGTGTCGGTCGGCACGAAGGCGCTGCTGGCGAAGGTGAGCGGGAAGACAGTCATGAAGATCAGGCCCTGGAGCGCCTCGGGGGTCCGCACGAAGGCCCCCATCGCCACCCCGACCCAGGAGAGCGAAAAGCCGAAGGCGAGCATCACGCCGATCGCCAGCAGGGCGCCGCTCAGGCCGCCCTCCGGTCTGAATCCGACCGCCAGCCCCACCGCGGTCATGACCGTCACTGCCAGCATGGCGCGCAGCAGATCGGTCAGCGTGCGACCGGTCAGCACCGACGACTGCAGCATGGGGAGCGATCTGAATCGGTCGATCATCCCGTTCTTCAGGTCATTCGCCAGCAGCACGCCGGTATACATGCCACCGAAGGCGATGGTCTGCACGAAGATGCCGGCCATCAGGTAGTTGACGTAGGTCGTCCCCTTGATCGGGATGGCGCCGCCGAAGACGAAGCGGAAGAGCACCACGAACATGATCGGCTGGAGCGTGACGTCCAGCAGCAGCTCGGGCGTGCGCCGAATGTGGCGCAGGTTGCGCTTCACCATTTCGAGCGAATCGGCGATCCACCAGCGCAGGCTCACGACGCCACCGCTTCCGGCACCGATGCATCGTCGCCGGCCGGCTTGCCGGTGAGCGCCAGGAAGACCTCGTCCAGGGTGGGGCGCCGGAAGCCGACGTCGTCCACTTCGATGCCCGCTGCATCGAGCTCGCGGACGGCCCGCGTCAGCATGCCGCCGTGCGATGAGACCGGCACGCTGACATGCCGCGCACCGGCGTCCACGTAGGCCTGCTCGCCGCTCAGCACCGTCAGCGCAGCCGCTGCGCCCGGCAGGTCGCGCTCGTTGGTGACCACCACTTCGAGGCGCTCGCCGCCGGTCCGCCGCTTCAGGTCCAGCGCCGTGCCGCGGGCGATCAGCAGGCCGTGGTCGATGACGGCGATCTCATCCGCCAGCCGATCGGCCTCCTCGAGGTACTGGGTGGTCATCAGCACCGTGGTGCCGCCCTTGGCGAGGTCCGCGATCAGGTCCCACATCGCGAGACGCCCGCGGGGATCGAGGCCCGTGGTCGGCTCGTCCAGGAACAGGACGGGGGGATGCGCGACGAGCGCTCCGGCAAGGTCCAGGCGACGTCGCATGCCGCCCGAATAGGTCTTGGTGATGCGATCCGCAGCGTCGACGAGGTCGAAGCGGTCCAGCAGGTCCGCCGTCCGCGCGCGAGCCTCGGAGGCGGGCAGACGGAACAGGCGCCCGATCATCTCCAGGTTCTCCCGGCCGGTGAGGACCTCATCAAGCGTTGCGTTCTGACCGGCCACCCCGATTCGGCGGCGCACCTCGTCGGGATGGTGCAGCACGTCCACGCCGGCCACCTCGGCGGTTCCGGAATCGGGTCGGATCAACGTGGTCAGGATGCGGATGGCGGTGGTCTTGCCGGCCCCGTTCGGGCCGAGCAGCGCCAGGATGGTGCCTTCCTGCACGTCCAGGTCAAGGCCGCGCAGGGCGTGGGTGCTGCCGTAATGCTTCTGCAGCCCCTTGGTGACGATCATCGTTGCGCTCATGGCCGGGCGGATGGTAGCCGAGATCGTGGCCGGACGCCCGCGAGCGACCAAGGAAAGGGGCCGGCTGGCCCTGCCCCGCAGCGGATCGAGTAAGGCAACCTGCGTCAGACCGACCTTTCCAAAGGAGGAAGACCGATGCGCGTACTGATCGCTGCCGCCAGCAAACACCAGGCAACTACCGAGATCGCCGCGGCGATCGGCCGGGAATTGAGCGAGGCCGGCATCGAGGTCGAGGTAACGACACCGGCGCGGGTCCAGAGCGTCGAGGGATTCGACGCGGTGATCCTCGGCAGCGCGGTCTACATGGGGCGCTGGCAGCCATCGGCGGTGACCTTTGCCGAGCGCTGCGCGGAGGCGCTGCGGCAGCGGCCGGTCTGGCTGTTCAGCAGTGGACCGATCGGCAGCCCCCAAGCGAAGCCAGAAGGGGATCCCCTCGAGATCGGGGAGCTGGCGCGCCAGATTGGGGCACGGGAGCACCGGATCTTCGCCGGTCGGTTGGATCCCAGGCGGCTCGGCTTCGGCGAAAAGGCAGTGGTCGCCGCCGTCGGCGTTCCGCATGGTGACTTCCGCGATTGGGACGAGATCGCCGCGTGGGCACGCCACATCGCGCGTCAACTGGCGCAGCAGGCCGTCGCCGGAGCTCCCTAGAGGACGCTACCTCCAGCCGATCATGGGAGCCGCATGAGACCGGCGCTTCTCATGTGATTCCCATATATCGGCTTCAGAGTCGGATCGGTGAAGCCCAACTGTTCGCCCATCTGGGATACCCTCTGGCCGATGGAAGGCGACCGTGCACCTGCTGGTTGTTGAGGACGATCCCCGCCTGGGCCGCCTGCTGATGCGCATGCTGCAGGAAGATCGACACCTCGTGGAGCTGACCGCCTCGGGGGAAGAGGCGCTCGAGATCGCGGAGGCGGGGAGCGGGATCGATGCCATGATCCTGGACATCGGCCTCCCGGACATCCCGGGCACGCAGGTCGCCAGCAGGCTGCGGGCGACCGGCTCGCGGCTGCCAATCCTGATGCTCACCGCGCGCGACGCGGTCGAGGACCGCGTGAAAGGGCTGGACTCCGGAGCCGATGACTACCTGGTCAAGCCATTCGCCTTCCAGGAGCTGTCGGCGCGCCTGCGCGCGCTGTCCCGCCGCGTCTCCGCGGAGGCGAGGGATGCGGTGCGCCGGCGGAACGGACCGATCGCCCTGGACGAAGCTCGCCGCCTGGTCACCGTCGACGGCGCGCCGATCGAGCTGAGCCCACGCGAATTCAGCCTCCTCGAGTGCCTGCTTCGTCATCCGGGCCAGGTGCTCAGCCGCGACCAGCTGCTCGATTACGCGTGGCC
>JANMPX010000035.1:0-16235 GCA_031370085.1 Chloroflexota bacterium
CTCACGCTCGACGGCCAGAACGACCCGAACTCCGTCTGGATCTTCCAGGCGACCTCCGATCTCGTTACCGCGTCGTCGAGCTCCGTCCGCTTCGTCAACGGCGGCCAGCCCTGCAACGTCTTCTGGCAGGTGACCAGTTCAGCCACCCTTGGATCGGGCTCGAACTTCGTGGGGACCATCCTGGCCCTGACTTCGATCACCGTGGCGACAGGCGCGACCATCGACGGCCGAGCGCTGGCACGGAATGCTGCGGTGACGCTCGACAGCAACACCATCACGAGGTCGACGTGCGCGACGACGGCATCGCCGTCGGGGAGCGTGCCAAACGCCGCGTTCAGTGGCTCCAACTCAGGCGGCCCCGTGAGCCCGTTGCTCTTCGCGCTGGTCGTGATCGGCTCGCTGGGCGCCCTGGCCGCGGCGAACGTGCGTACGGCTCGCCGGCACAAGTAAGCCCGAACAGAGGCCGTCCCGCGCTCCCTGGGACGGCCTCTGCGCGTACCCTGTGGCCATGACGAAGATCGGATACGCCGCCACCCTGGAGCAGTTCCACCCCACCGACCTGCTGGGCTGGTGCGAAGCGGCAGAGGCGGCCGGATTCTCGGCCGGATTCATGGTCAGCGAGCACTTTCACCCGTGGACTCCGCAGCAGGGCCAGAGCGCCTTTGCGTGGTCGTTCATGGGCGCCCTGGGACAGCGCACCTCCCTCCCGTTCGGCACCGCGGTCACCTGTCCCGGCTTTCGCTACCACCCCGCCGTGGTCGCGCATGCTGCCGCGACCCTGGGCGCCATGTACCCCGGCCGCTTCTGGCTGGGGCTGGGCGCCGGTGAGGCGCTGAACGAGCACATCATCGGCGGCGAATGGCCCGAGATCGGGGTGCGCAGCGCCATGATGTTCGAGGCGATCGAGCTGATCACCAAGCTCTTCAGCGGCAACGTGGTGAAGCACGACGGAGAGTTCTTCACCCTCGAAAGCGCAAAGCTCTATACGCGGCCCGAGCAGCCGGTGCCGATCTACGTGGCGACCGCCGGCCCCGTAAATGCCAAGCGCACCGGCAAGTTCGCCGATGGGATCATCACCGTCGGCGCCGCCGACGAGAAGATCGAGATGCTATGGGCCAAGTTCGCCGACGGTGCCCGCGAGGCGGGCAAGGATCCCGACGCCATGCCCAAGCTGCTCCAGATCCACGTCTCCTGGGCGGAGACGCGCGAGGAAGCGGAGGCGAACGCGCTGCGCGAGTGGCCAAACGGGGGGATGCCATTTCCCAAGCAGGACATCCGCAACCCGGAGGACTTCGCCAACATGGCAAAGATGGTTCGGCCCGAGCACTTCGCCAACCGCGTTCTCATCTCGGCCGACCTCGACGAGCACGCCGCGCACCTGCAACGCTTCGTCGACATGGGCTTCGACGAGGTCCACCTGCACAACGTCGGTCGCAACCAGGCCGAGTTCATCAGCGCCTTTGGTGAGCGAGTCCTGCCGCAGCTTCGCCTGGGCTAAGGGTCCGGCACCGCACCGCGGTCGTTCCGCGTCAGGCGAGGTTGTGCGGCTGTGCTGCACAAACCGTCCTGACAGGAGCAGGGCCGCCGCCGTTTCAGGCCCGCTACTCGACCGCCTCCCAGACCGAGGCGATCCCCTGCCCGACGCCGATGCACATGGTGGCCAGCCCATACCGGGCGCCGCGGCGCCGCATCTCGTGGAGCAGCGTGGCGACCAGGCGCGCGCCGGAGGCGCCCAGCGGATGGCCGATCGCGATCGCCCCGCCGTTGACGTTGACCTTCTCGGGGTCCAGCCCCAGCTCGCGGATGCACGGCAGCGCCTGGGCGGCAAAGGCCTCGTTCAGCTCGACGAGGTCAAGGTCGGCGACCGTCAGGCCGGCACGCTCCAGGGCCTTCCGCGAGGCGGGGATCGGTCCCAGGCCCATCGTCGCCGGATCGACGCCGGCGACGGCGCTGGCGATCAGCCGCACGATCGGTCGCAGCCCGAATTCGCGTGCGCGCAGCTCCGAGGTGACCAGCAGTGCCGCGGCGCCGTCGTTGATCCCGCTGCTGTTCCCCGCCGTCACCGAGCCCCTGTCGCGCTTGAACGCTGGCTTCAAGGCTGCCAGCTGCTCCAGGGTCGTCTCGGGGCGAGGGTGCTCGTCGTGGTCGATGGTCGTCGGGACTCCCTTGCCGGCAGGCACCTCGATCGGCACGACCTCGTCCGCGAAGCGGCCCGCCGCCTTGGCGACCGCCCAACGCTGCTGCGACTGGATGGCAAAGGCGTCCTGGTCCTCGCGGCTGACGCCGATCCGCTCGACCACGTTCTCCGCCGTCTCTCCCATCGAGTAGGGGTAGTAGGCATCGGCCAGCCGCGGGTTGGTGAAGCGCCAGCCGAGCGTGCTGTCGTACAGCGTCTGCTCGCCGCGTGGGAAGGCGGCGGATGGCTTGGCCATCACCAGCGGGGCGCGGGTCATCGACTCCGTCCCGCCGGCCACGAAGCAGCTGCCGTCACCCGCCACGATGGCATGCGCAGCGGCAATCACCGCCTGCATCCCCGAGCCGCAGAGCCGGTTCACCGTCTGGCCGGCCACCTCGACCGGCATCCCGGCCAGCAGGGCGGCCATGCGGCCCACGTTGCGGTTGTCCTCGCCGGCCTGGTTGGCAGCGCCCAGGATCACGTCGTCGACCGAGGTTGGATCGATCCCGGTCCGC
Source organism: Chloroflexota bacterium (assembly GCA_031370085.1). Taxonomy (GTDB): domain Bacteria; phylum Chloroflexota; class Limnocylindria; order QHBO01; family QHBO01; genus CF-167. Next base: position 2,692 of record JANMPX010000035.1, read on the forward strand.
TCAAGCAGCGCGCGGATCGCATGGGCCGCCAGATCGTCGGGGCGAATCTCCCCCAGCGCGCCCCCGTATCGGCCGAAGGGGGTTCGCAGCCCGTCGACGACCACCGGGCTGTGAGCAGGATCGATCTGGCGCATCAGGGCGGATGCTAGCGCGTCAGAAGCTCGGCGGCGTCAGGACGAAGAGGACTCGCGCCGGACCAGGACCCGGATTGGTGTTGCGATGCGGGACGCGACTCGGGTAGCGGATGGCATCGCCCTGCTCCAGCTCGTATCGCGTCTCCCCGACCCATAGCTCCAGGCGCCCATCCAGCACGACCAGGCACTCCTCGTCAGATTCGTGCGCGTACGCCTCCGGACCGGTCCCGCCACCCGGCTCGATCGATGACACGATCACCTGCAGCCGGGCGTTTGCGCCATCTGTCAGGAACTCGTCGCGCGCGCCCAGTCCGGGGTAGTTGACGACCCGTCGTTGTGCCACGCGCACCAGGGCACCATGGGGCGCGGCCTCGTCGAGAATGGCGCCGATCGACATCCCCAGCGCCACCGCAATGCGCCGCAGGGTGGCGATCGACGGGCTGGCCACGTCGCGCTCGACCTGTGAAAGGAAGCTCTCCGTCACCCCCGCCCGCTCGGCCACGGCACGAAGCGTCAGGCCGTGCCCCACCCGGGCGTCGCGCAGGCGTTGGCCGATCAGCAGCTCGCCGCTCTCCATGCGCCAATTCTAGAGCACCGCTTCAGCCGCTCCGCTAGCGCGGCCGTTGACCGCAGCGATCTGCCCCCGTACGATCGTGACCACTGAAGTGTCACTTAAGGACCGACGATGGCCCCTCCCCGCCCCATCGGCTATTGGCTGCGCGAGGCGCTCGCCGCCGAGATGCCCGAGTCGCGCTATCCGGCGCCCCTGATCGGGACGGTCGAGTGCGATGTGGCGATCGTCGGCGGCGGCTACACCGGCCTGTGGACCGCCTGGCACCTCACCGAGCGCGCGCCCGGCGCGCGCATCGTGATCCTCGAACAGGAGACCTGTGGGTCCGGCCCCAGCGGACGGAATGGTGGGTTCGTCCACGGCTGGTGGGACCAGCTTCCCTACCTTGTCGAGCGCTTCGGCGACGATCGCGCACTGGAGCTGGCCCGGGCGTCGGATGAGTCGGTCGGTGCGATTGGCGCCTTCTGCGAGGAGAACCGCGTCGATGCCTGGTACCGGCGCGGAGGCTACCTTCGGACAAGCGCGTCTCCGGCACAGGACGGCGACTGGGACGCGGCCGTTGCCGCATGCCGAAGGCTGGGCGTCGCCGATCAGCTCGTCGAGCTGACCGGCGAGGAGGTCCGGGCGCGCTGCGCCTCGCCGGTCATGCGCGGCGGCGCTCTCATGCCGAGCGGTGCGACGGTGCAGCCGGCGCGCCTCGCCCGCGGACTGCGGCGGGCCGTGCTCGGTCGTGGCGTCACCATCCACGAACTGACGCGGGTGAACAGGATTCGCGAGCGCAACGGCAGCCTCTGGCTGGAGGGCGACCACGGCTGCGTCCGTACACCGCAGGCCGTCGTGGCGGTCAACGCCTGGGCGGCCGACTGGCCTCGCTTCCGCTCCTCGGTGCTCGCCTGGGGAAGCCACATCGTGCTGACCGAGCCGGTCCCCGAGCTCCTGGCCGACCTGGGCTGGACCGGCGGTGAAGCGATCACCGACTCACGCTTCACCGTCTCCTACTTCCGCACCACGCCCGACGGACGGGTCGCGTTCGGTGCCGGCGTCGGCGCTGTCGGCTATGGCGGCCGGGACAACCAGCGCTTTGACGGCGACCCGGGGGCGGAGCAGCGGGCGCGCGCAAGCCTGGCTCGCCTGCTCCCCACTCTCGCCGAGGCGCGGATCGACGATGCCTGGGGCGGGCCGATCGACGTCTCGCCTGATCGGCTGCCGATGATCGGCTCCTTGGCCGGAGGACGCCTGCACTTTGCCCACGGCTACTCGGGGAATGGTGTTGCCCCGGCACACCTGGCAGGCCGGATCCTGGCCTCGCTCACCGACGGAGGGACGGATCCTGTCGCTCAGCTGCCGATCGTCGGACGTCGCGTCCGCCGCTACCCGCCCGAGCCATTTCGCTACCTGGGGGCGCGCGTCATTCGCGAGGCGCTGATCAGGGCCGACGAGGCCGGGGACGCCGGGCGACACCCCAACCTGCTGGTGCGACTGCTTGCCGGTCTGCCGCGCCTGTTGGGCTATCGGCTTGGCCATGCGGCACCCCACTGAAGCAGCGCTACAGCCATTGACGGGCGCTGCGCCATCGGCATACCATCCGTCACTGCAGTGGTGCTTCAGGTGAGACCCCGACCACCGGCACCCAAGGGAGGCACTCCAAGCATGAGCACCCCGTCCCATCGCCCGCGTCAACCGTTGGTCCTGTTGCCTGCCGTGGCCCTGTTGCTCACTGCCTGCACCGCAGGGTCAGGCAGCCCCGGCGCAAGTGCGAGCGCCAGCGTGGCGGCAAACCCCAGCTGCACGGCGAGCACCACCGCAGCTGCCGACATGACCGGCTCGTTGACTGTCCTTGATTGGGCGGGCTACGACGCCGAGGGCTTCTGGACCGACTTCAAGACCAGCTATCCGACGGTCAACGTCGGTTTCGAAATCGGCGAGTCGGATGCGGACATCTATTCCAAGATGTCGACCGGCGACCAGGCCGATGTCTTCCACCCGTACACCGGATGGCTGCAGTTTTACGTGGACAACGGGCTGGTCGAGCCGATCGACACCAGCCGCCTGACCAACTGGGACAAGGTGCCCGAATCGTTCAAGAAGATCGGCCAGATCAATGGCAAGCAGTACTTCATTCCGTGGGACTGGGGGTTCACCTCGATCCTGTACCGCACCGACAAGGTGGCCAGCGTCGACTCGTGGAGCGCGCTGTTCGACACCAGGTACGCCAAGCACGTCTCGATGTGGGACGACGGCCCCGGAGCGGTGACGGTGTCCAGCTACATTCACGGGTACGACGAGACGAAGATCACCGACGCTGAGCTGGCGGCGATCAAGACCGAATGGACCGATCAGCAGGCCAACGTCAACCTGACCAACTGGGCCGGCGAACCGGAGCTGACGGCGGCGATGGCCAGCGGCGACGTCTGGGTCGCCTATGCCTGGCAGGGCGCCTATGCGACCCTCCTCAGCCAGGGCGTCCCCGTCGCCTACGCCAACCCGAAGGAGGGGCGCAACTCGTGGGTCGGCGTGTACGGGATCCGCAAGGGGACCGCTAACTGCGACCTGGCGTATCGGTTCCTCGACCAGAAGCTGGCCAACAAGACCAGCCAGAACGTGGTCGACCTGTTCTACTACGGCAGCGCCAACCAGGAGGTCATGAACGGCATCACCGATCCAACCCTCAAGCAGGCGTTCTCGATCGATGATCCGGCCATCCTGGAGCACACCAACTTCACGCCCAACCTCACCGCCGCCCAGCGCGATGCGTGGACGGCGATGTGGGCAGAGGTGAAGGCCGGCAACTAGCCCCGTCATCGGACCTGCGGAGCTGGAGGAGCCATGCTCGGCCGTCGCAGCACATTCTGGTTGCTGTGCCTGCCGCCGCTCCTCTGGCTCCTGCTCTTCTTCGTCGCTCCCCTTGCCCTGATGGGGGCTATCAGCCTGCGCTCCGGCCTGGGTGGCCAGCTCCTCGACTTCTCCGCCCTGTCCCTCGACCAGTACCAGCGCGTGTGGGAGACACCGACCTACCTGCGCCTGCTGGGCCTATCCGCGCTCATGGCGTTTGCGGTGACCGCCGCCGCGACACTGCTCGCCTTCCCGATCGCCTATTTCCTCACCTTCCGTGCCGGTCGTCGTGCCGGCCTATACCTGATCCTGCTGCTGATCCCGTTCTGGACCAGCTACCTGTTGCGGGTGATGGCCTGGAAACTGATGCTCGGCTCCGAGGGAGCGGTGAACTCGTTTCTGGGCTGGACAGGGCTGATCGACCGCCCGCTCGACTTCCTGCTCTACAACCGGGGAACGGTGATCGTGACCCTCATCTACGTGTGGATCCCGTTCTCGGTGCTGCCGATCTACGCCGCCATGCAGCGCGTCGATCGCGCCCTGCTCGAGGCCGCCGCCGACCTCGGCGCGCAACCATGGACCCGCTTCCGGCGGATCACGGTGCCGCTCACGCTGCCCGGGGTGCTGGCGGCATTCTTCATGTGCTTCATCCCGACCGTCGGCGAGTATGTGACCCCGCTTCTGATCGGAGGGAGCGGTGGCAGCATGTACGGCAACATCATCCAGGACTTCTTCACCAAGGCGGTCAACTGGCCGTTCGGCGCTGCCCTTTCGGTGGTCATGCTGGTGGTCACCCTGGCGCTGGTGGGCCTCGCCCTGCGCCTCGTCGACGTTCGCAGGCTGGCGATCCGATGAGATCGCAGCTCGGCACGGCCGGCATCGGTCGAAGTCGCGTTCCGCTGCTGGCCTACTACGTCGTCCTGCTGGCACTCCTGTATCTCCCGATCGGGCTGCTCTTCCTCTTCTCGGTGAGCGCCAACAAGACGCTCTCGTTCCCGATCACCGGGCTGACGCTGGACTGGTATGCCCAGCTCGGCGACTCGTCGGCCGTGCTGGGAGCGGCGCGCAACAGCCTCCTGGTGGCGCTTGGGGCGAGCACCGGCGCGACGGTACTGGGCACTGCGGTTTCGATCCTGGCGCTGCGCTACGACTTCCGCGGCAAGAACCTCCTGCTCGGGCTGGCGGTGATGCCGCTGATCGTGCCGTTCGTGGTGCTGGGCGTGGCGCTGCTCCTGCTCTTCCGCGCGGTGGGGATCCCGCTCTCGCTGCTCACGATCGGGGTGGCCCACACCGTGGTGGCGCTCCCGTTCACGCTCCTGATCATCATCTCGCGGCTCAATGGCTTCGACCCGCGCCTCGAGGATGCGGCCATGGACCTGGGAGCCAGCTACCCGATCACTCTTGGCCGCGTGGTCCTGCCGATCATCGCGCCGGCCCTCGTCTCGGCCTGGATCACCGCCTTCACCGTCTCGTTCGACGAGTTCGCGCTGGCCCTCTTCCTGGCCGGCACCAGCCCGACCTTCCCGGTCTACCTATTCAGCCAGCTGCGCTTCGCCAACCGCCTGCCGATCATGATCGCGCTGGCCGTGCTGATGATGATCGGCACCCTGCTGCTGGTGCTGTTCGCGGAGCGGATACGACGGAGGAACCCGTGAGCCAGACCGATCCCGACCTTGACAACGTTGACGCGTGGCGCGGTCCTACCGCCTCGCAGGCGGCCGGCCTGACCCTCGCCGTGGCCCGCCGGCTGATCGCAGCGGTCGAGTCCGAGGCACGCGGCATGTCGGTTGCCATGTCGGTGGCCGTGGTCGATTCCGGCGACCAGCTGGTCGCCTTCGCCCGCATGGACAGCGCCGACCTGGTCGGCATCACGCTGGCTCGGGACAAGGCCTTCAGCGCCCTGGTCAACCGCATGTCGACCGGCGACCTGCCACCGATCGTGCAGCCGGGGACCGAGTTCTACGGCTACCACTCGCTGGCGGGCGGGCGGATGGTGGTCTTCGCGGGCGGTGCGCCGCTCGAGCGGAATGGCGTGCTGGTGGGTTCGGTGGGCGTCAGCGGCGGCAGCGCCGAGCAGGATCAGCGCGCGGTCGACGCCGCACTGCGCGCCTTCGGCTGACCGGGGTCAGGCGATCCGGCGCGCCGGGTGCGTGGCGGTGACCGCCTCGAGGAGGCGGCGCGAGGCGATCGCCACCTCCTCCACCGCGGCGTTGAAGGCAGCCTCGTTTGCGGGGGCCGGCTTGCGGTAGCCGCTCACCTTGCGCACGTACTGGAGCGCGGCGGCACGCATCTCGTCATCGGTGGCGGGAACGTCGAGGGTGCGGAGGGTCTTGATGCTTCGACACATGCGCGGCAGTCTACGCTTCGGCCAGCAACTCCTCGAGTGAGTCGATCACCCGATCGGCGGCAGAGACATCGGTCTCGGCGAACTGCGGAACCGCGAAGCAGGTGAGGCCGGCCGCCTTGGCCGCGGCGACCCCCGACGGCGAATCCTCGAGCGCCAGGGACTCAGCCGGGGGGACGCCCAGGCGCTCGCATGCGAGCAGATACAGATCGGGCGCCGGCTTGGCGTGCTCCACGTCATCGGAGGTCACTATCGCGTCGAACGCACCAACCAGGCCGGCGGAGGCCAGCGCCGTGTCGACCAGCAGGCGCGGCGAGTTCGAGGCGAGGCCCAGGCGGGTCCGGCCGCGCAATCGGGCCACCAGCTCCACCGCACCCGGACGTCCCTCCACGTCGCGCTGCAGCTCGCCATGCATGATCTCGATCATCTCGCGCACCAGCGCGTCGCCCGCCGCCAGCGGCCGCCCGAGCCGCTCGGCGAAGTAGCGCGCCGTGAAGGCGAAGCTGGTCCCGATCACGGCCATCTTGTCGTCCCAGCTGAAGTCACCGCCGTGGCGGCGAAAGAGCTCGATCTCGGCGCGGTGCCACAGGATCTCGGTATCCAGCAGCAGACCATCCATGTCGAAGACGACCGCCCGATACCGATGCGGCAGCTTGTCGCTCATCAATCCGCCGTGAAGAACGAACCGCCGGGCTCGGCCAGCGAGCGCAGCAGCGGCACCACCCGATAGCGACCGTCCGGCTGCCCGGCGTGCAGCTCTTCCAACGTCCGCACCACCGAGGCAAGGCCGATCCGCTCGCCCCAGGCAAGGGGTCCGTGCGGATAGTTGGTGCCGAGCCGCATAGCCAGGTCGATCGCCTCGGGAGCCGCCACCGCGTCAGCCACCGCGGAAGCCGCTTCGTTGACGATGGTCGCCAAAATGCGGGTCGCGATCTCGTCGCCGGAGATGGGCTCAGACGGGACTGAATCCAGCCCATCCCACGGCGCACCGCGGGCGCCATCGGCGGCGTAGTCGTAGAAGCCGCCACTCGTCTTGCGGCCGAGGCGACCAGCGTCCACCAGCGACTCCTGGATCGGGTGCGGGGCATAGCGCGGCTCGTGCGCGAAGGCCTCGAAGATGCTCCGGCTGACCGCCAGGTTGACGTCGGCACCGATCGTGTCGATCAGCTCGAATGGGCCCATTCGGAAGCCGACGCCACGCATCGCAGCGTCGACCTGCTCAATTCCCGCGCCGCCACTTCCGACGATGCGCAGCGCCTCGAGGTAGAACGGGCGCGCCACGCGGTTGACGATGAAGCCGGGCGTGTCAGCGGCCAGGACCGGGGTCTTGCCCAGGCGACGCACCGCGCGCAGCGCGGCATCGGTCAGTGCGGCATCGGTGAGCGGACCGGGGATCAGCTCGACCAGTGCCATGATCGGCACGGGATTGAAGAAATGCATGCCAAGCACCCGCTGGGGGTGTGTGGTGGCTGACGCGATCTCGGCAACCGAGAGGCTGCTGGTATTGGTGGCCAGGATCGTCGTCACTGAGGCGGCCGCATCAAGGCGGCGAAACGCCTCTCGCTTGAGCTCGAGGTCCTCGGGGATCGCCTCGATCACCAGGTCCGCGTCTGCCAGTGATTCCAGATCGGCGGCCATGCCCAGGCGCGCCGTCGCCGCACCAGCCGCTTCCGCGGATAGCTGTCCCTTCTCGACCTTGCGCGCCAGGAACCCGCCGATCCGCTCCCGCGCACGATTGACCGCGCCGGACAGCCGGTCGTGAAGCATCACCTCGAGCCCCGCCTCAGCCGCCACCTGCGCGATCCCTGCCCCCATCGTGCCGGCCCCCAGCACGCCGATGCGCCGGATCTCCCCCGGCCCCTCCGGCTCAGCGGCCAATGAAGCGCGGCTCCCGCTTCTCGGCAAAGGCGGCAATCCCCTCGGCGTGATCCTCGGTGCGCCCGGCCAGCTCCTGGAGCGCCGCCTCCATGGCCAGGCTCTCCTCGAGGTCGGCGTCCTCGGCATGGTTGATCGCCCGCTTGGCAAGCGCGATGGCGCGCGTCGGGGCGCTCGCCAGCCGGGTCGCCACGTCCCGAACCGTGGCGGCCAACCGGTCGCCCGGCACGACACCATTCAACAGGCCGACGGCCAGCGCTTCGGCGGCAGAAAGCGGGTCGCCGTTGAAGATCAGCTGCGCCGCGCGGTGACGGCCGAGCGCCCGCACAAGAGTTCGCGTCGAACCGGAGTCGGGCACCAGCCCAATCCGCACGAAGGCCTGGATGAATCGCGCATCGTCGGCGGCGTAGACCAGGTCGCAGGCGAGGGCCAGCGAGACGCCGGCGCCGGCGGCCACGCCGTTGACGGCGGCGATCACCGGCTTGGGCAGATCGCGGATGGCGCCGATCAGCGGGTTGTACTCGTCGGTCAGAACCCGGCGAAAGGCCCGCTCTTCCGCTCCGCTACGAAGATCGGCGCCGCTGCAGAACCCCCTGCCTTCGCCGGTGAGGACCACGGCCCGCACCGTCTCGTCGCGACCAAGCGCCTTCAGCGCCGCCAACAGCTCACGCCGCATGGCGCGATTCAGCGCATTCAGGCTCTCCGGCCGGTCCAGGGTGATGGTCGCGACTGCGTCGGTCAGCTCGTAGCGAATCGTCTGGTAGCTGGATTCGGCCATGCGACCGATTCTAGCGAACCAGGACGGTCCCGCCCCCCTCGGCCATGGCAGCAGCCACGCTGATCCGGTTCCGCTGCCACTCGTCGACGACGACCCGCGGCAGCAGGTCGTCCGAGACCGCCAGCATTGCGCCGCCTATCTCCGGTCCGCCGCGTGCTCGGCATCCGAGCGCATGGACCGGAAAACCGCCGCATCCCGGCCGAATGCTCGGCAGGCGAGCAGAAGAGCGACGATTCAGCCCGGATATCGGTCCATCCTGGTCCGTGTGCTCAGCAGTCGAGCACACGTCAGGGCGCCGCCGATGAGCCGCGCGCGGCGTCAACACCCTGACGGGCAAGAACAGCTAGCGCCCCTTGAAGTCGGGCGCCCGCTTCTCCAGGAAGGCGGCCATCCCTTCCTTCTGGTCCTCGGAGGCGAAGAGGAGGTAGAAGAGCTTCCGCTCGTGGGCCAACCCATCGGTCAATGCAAGCTCATGGGCGGCATTGACTGACTCCTTGGCGAGTCGCAGGGCGAGCGGTGACTTGGTGGCGATCTTGGCGGCCAGCGCCAGCGCATCCTCGACCAGCAGCTCATCGGGCACCACGTGCGCGACAAGTCCGAGGCGCAGCGCTTCCGCGGCATCGATCGGCTCACCGGTAAGCACCATCTCCATGGCACGACTCTTGCCGATGGCGCGGGTCAACCGCTGGGTGCCGCCCGCACCGGGAATCACCCCCAGGTTGATCTCCGGCTGCCCGAAGCGGGCACTCTCTCCGGCCACGATCAGGTCGAGCGCCATGGCCAGCTCGCAGCCGCCGCCCAGGCACCAGCCGTTCACAGCGGCGATCACCGGCTTGGAGATGCGGCGCACGCGGTCCCACTGGGCGATCCGGTTGCCGCGCAGCATGTCGACCGGCGAGGCTGCCGCCATCTCGTCGATATCGGCGCCGGCGGCGAAGGCGCGCTGGTTGCCGGTGACCACCAGGCAGCGGATCGCCTCGTCCCGATCGAGGGCCTCGAGGGCCTCGCACAGTTGGTCCATGACCTGCGCATTCAGCGCGTTCAGCTGCTTCGGCCGGTTGAGTCGAAGCAGGGCGACGCGACGCGCTTCGTCGCGTTCGACCAGGACGAAGGCCTCATCGGTCACGGGATCGCCTCGAAGGCCGATTCGAGCTCCGTGCCGCAGACCCCACAGAATCCGTGACTGGCGGGGAGCCCGCTGGCCCCGCAGCCCGAGCAGGTTCGCGGCTCCGTGGCCATCCCGCGGAGGGCTGCGTAGCGCGGGGCCCGCTTCTCGTGGAAGGCGGCGACGGCCTCGTGCGTCTCATCGGAGGTGGAGTGGATCGCCAGCCAGTCGCGGGCATGGGTCACCGTCTGCGACCAGGCCAGGTCGCGCCACCAGTTGAGGTTGGTCTTGGTGTAGCGCAGCGCCTCCGGCAGCTTGGCGCGCAGGCTGGCGGCCATCATCGCCACGTTCATGTCCAGCTCGGCGCGTGGCACGACGCGGGTCACCAGCCCCCAGTCGAGCGCCTGCGCCGGGCGGATCGGCTCACACAGCATCAGGATCTCTCGAGCCCGGCGATCCCCGACCAGGATCGGCAGCCATTGGGTGGCACCTCCGGCAGGGACCGAGCCATGTTCTGGTCCGACGTGGCGAATGTACGCGTCGTCAACCATCACCGACAGGTCGCATGCCATCTGAAGCTCGTTCCCGCCGCCGACGCAGATGCCGTTGATGCGCGCGATGGTGGGCTTGCCGATGTTGCGGAGCCGATCGTGCATCTCGATGAAGGCGCCCATCCAGCGCCAGTACTGGCCGCTGGTCGCTCCCATGGTCGCCTGCTCATCGAGGTCCGCACCGGTGCAGAAGGCCCGATCGCCGGCGCCGGTGACCACCACGACAGCCATCTCCTCGTCCCACGACGCGTCCTCGAAGGCACGGCCGAGCTCGCGCAGCGTCAGAAAGTCAAACGCATTGAGCACCTCGGGCCGATCAATGGTGACGGTCGCCACCCCGGTGCTGGCGTCCTTCGTGTAGCGGATCCGCTCGAACGCAAGGCTGGCCGGGTCGACCGGCAGGGGCGCCGTCGGCTCAGGCATCGAGCGGCGCCTCGTCGTCCGCGACGAAGAGGGTGACCCCGGCCTGCGCGAAGCCGCGGAGGTCACGTCCACTCTCGCGCCCCGCCTCGGAAGCGAGGGCGGCATCAAGGTCGGCGCGGGAGTCGAAGACCATCTCGGCCATCAAGTAGTGCGACGCCGCCCGGTCACCCAGCCCGGCGAGCCGCGTGAGGCGTGTTTCGCGAATCCCCGGATAGCGCGCCACGATCGGCGCATGCACCGAACGGTAGTGCTCGTCGAAAGCGGCGGCGTCGGCGGGCGGGCTGTACAGGGCGATCAGGCGCACCATGACCGCCTATTTCTTGAAGAAATCGGCGTTGATCTGGGTGAAGTTGGTCCACTGCTCGGGAAGCGCGTCCTCGGCGAAGATGGCGGTCACCGGGCATTCGGGCTCGCACGCACCGCAGTCGATGCACTCGTCGGGGTCGATGTAGAAGAGCGGTGCCTCATCGGTGGTATGGATGCAGTCGACCGGGCAGACGTCGACGCACGAAGCGTCCTTGACGCCGATGCAGGGTTCAGCGATCACGTAGGTCATGGCGTCGAAGTCCCTCGTTCAGGGGTGCTCATTCGGCCCGCTGAGGATACACCGAGCACGCCCGCCTCGGCGTGCTCCGCTCGGAGTCGCGCATGGCCCGCCAAGTGGAGCGTGGAGCGCGTCGGGGTGGTCATCGTGCCCGGCAGCCTAGCTCCCCGCGCCTGCGGCGACAAGCGCAAACGGGCTACCCTTCCGCCATGGCTGACCGCCTGCCGCTGATCGTCGCTGCCGCCTCGCCACTGGCGCGCGGGGGTGCCGTCCTCGACGACGAGGCGGTCTGGCCGATGGTGGCCTTCCTGGTCGAGCATGGCGCTGACGGGGTCTTCGCCTGCGGCACCACCGGTGAGGGGATCCTGCTGTCGATCGAGGAACGGATGCGAATGGCGATCCTCTTCCGCGCCGCGCTGCGCGGGCGGCTGATCGTCCATTGCGGAGCGCAGAACACCGCCGACACGGTGGCGCTGGCGGCCCACGCCGCCGAGATCGGCGCGGACGCGGTGGCGGTCATCCCGCCGCCCTATTTCCCGCTCGATGCCGATGCGCTCGCCACGCATCTGCTGGCCGCAGCGGCGGCCTGCGCTCCGCTCCCCTTCTACATCTATGCCTTCACCGCACGCAGCGGGTACCCCGTACCGCTGGAGGTGATCGACCGGGTGCGCGACGGAGCGCCGAACCTTGCCGGGCTCAAGGTCAGCGAGTCGCCCTTCGAGAAGGTCGAGCCCTACCTGGGACTGGGCCTGCCGGTGTATGTCGGCTCGGAGCCGCTCATCCCGTCGACCGTGGCCCGCGGAGCGGCCGGTGCCGTATCGGGCATGGCGGCCGCCTTTCCCGATGTGGTGCGTGCCGCACTGGACACACCCGACACTGCCGCGGAGAACCGCCTGCGCGCCCTGCGCGACGCCATGGAGGCCCAGCCCTTCATCGCATCGGTCAAGCACGTCCTGGCACGCCGCGGGGTCCCGATCAACCCGGACATGCGCGCTCCGATGCGACAGCTCAGCGCCGACGAAACGTCCCGGCTCGATGCCGCCCTGGCGTCGATCGAGGCGCTCCCGGCGGTCTAGCGACTAGCCCGATTCAGCGACGTCGCTGAGTCCCATGCCGCCGCCTGGGCCAATCCCGGTCTTGCGGTGCCGCGGCGCCGTGGCGGCGTCGTTCATCTCGAAGCGGCTCGGCGGCGCGACCGATGCCAGGCGCGCGACCTCTTCATGGGTGAGCTCGTAGCCGAAGTGGATGGCGGCCACGTTCTCGTCCTGGTAGCGACGCGGCAGCGACTCCCGGATCGACATCTCGTCGAAGTCGATGGCGGCCAGCCGCAGCAGGCGGCCGAGCGCGATCATGTTGCCGAACAGCTCCTTGCCGAAGTACGCGGAGCCGAGTGAGGCAAACGGGATCTCCTCATCGCCGGGCTTGCCCAAGCCGAGATCGGTCACCACCGTGCGCCCGCTGATGCGCAGGTGCCCCTTGTCGGCGAGCTTGAGCAGGATGTCCGCCTCCTCGACCACCGGGTTGGCGATCGGCTTGTCATCGAAGATCACGAAGGCGTCGGACATGCTGCCGCGGACGCTCGAGTCGTAGTCGAAGAGCACGGTGACCTCCTTGCCCATCCGCGCGAGGAGCGCCCCGAGCACGGCGGCGATCACGCGGACACCCTGCCCGCCCACTCCGTCGAGAGCGATGCGAGTCGCCATCAGCCGGCCGATTCCGGGTCGATGTCGGCGGCGCGCAGCGCGTCAGCCAGGGTCAGCTCACCCTTGGCTACCTGCAGCTTGACGCCCGGGTCGAGCTGCTGCATGAGCGCCAGCTTTCGCTGCGCCTCGGCACGCCTCGCCTCCTTCGGATCGGATGGGGCCGATGGCGGGGCGGCATCGTGCGCGGTCCGCGGAGCGGCCGGCTGCGTGTCGCTGCCGGGCGTCCCACCGATCAGGTTGCGGTCTTCAACCGCAGCCTCCGCCTTCTGCGCATCGAGCTCAGTCGGCTGGTCCTGCGTGCGGAGGTCCGCCCCGGTCGCGCTGATCTTGACCTCCCCGGGCGCGACTGGCGCGCCGGCGGGAGCGCTGGCACCGGTCCGCAGCCATTCGGGTATCGGGAGTCCGGCCTTCGTAATAGCCTCCGCCAAAGTCAGCTCCTTCTTCGCGACGCGCAGCTTGACCTCTGCGGGCAGCTGGGCCATCAGCGCCGCGCGCTCCTGTGACTCCGCCCGACGGCGCGCCTTCACCTCGTCGGTGGCGGCCGGAACGGTGCCGGCGATCGCCCCTGCGGCGCCGGGAGACTCGGTGGCCGAAACCAGCGGTCCGGGTGGCTGGGTCGGCAGCGCCTCCGGCCGCTCGGGCGCTGCTGTCGTCCCGGAGCTGTTGCCGTCCGTGGTGGCCGCA
>JANMPX010000060.1:0-2538 GCA_031370085.1 Chloroflexota bacterium
CTGGATCTGAAGCTGCGCGAAGAGATGCAGATCGAGCTCAAGGCGATCCAGCAGCAGGTCGGCATCACCTTCATCTACGTCACCCACGACCAGGAGGAGGCACTCACCATGAGCGACCGCCTTGCCGTCTTCAACCACGGAAAGATCGAGCAGGTTGGCAGCCCCGCCGATGTCTATGAGCGGCCAAGAACGACCTTTGTGGCAGGGTTCGTCGGCACCTCGAATCTGCTCACCGGAGAGACTGCCCGCGCGGTCATCGGCAGCGACGGCACCTACACCGTCCGACCCGAGAAGATTCAGCTTGCGACACCCACCGCCGAACATGGGTCTGATGAGCAATCCGCGCTCGGACATGTCCGGGAAGTGGTGTACCTTGGCTCCGATACGCGCTACATCGTCGCGCTCGACGTTGGCGGTGAGCTGGTCGTGACCCAGCAGAATCTCGAGACGTCGTCAATGGAGGCGCTTGCCGCGCAGGGACGGCCGGTCCGGCTGATCTGGAGGCGGCAGCATGTCTTGTCCCTGGCGGGGAGCCGGGGATCGACGGGGGAAGGAGAGGGAGAACAGAGTCGATGATGAGCCTGAGAATCCCGGCCTTGATCGTGGCGATCGGGATGATCGCCAGCGCCTGCAGTCCAGGAGCGAGTCCGAAGGCGACCGCCCTTGCCTCGCTCGGCGCAGGCGAGGGTGAGGTTGACCTGGTGATCTGGGCTGGATATGCCGATGCCAGCGCCACCGACCCGACCGACAACTGGGTGACTGACTTCGAGACGGCCACCGGCTGCAAGGTCAAGACGCAGGATGGCACCGACTCGGCCAACATGGTGCAGCTGATGCAGTCCGGGCAGTACGACGGCGTATCGGCCTCGGGCGATGCCACGCTGCGCCTGATTCGCGGTGGCGAGGTCGCCCCGGTCAACACCGATCTGATCCCGAACTACGCCAACGTCTTCGCCGGCCTCAAGGGCCAGCCGCACAACACCGTCGACGGCGTTCCGTACGGCGTGCCCCATGGGCGCGGCGCGAACCTCCTGATCTACAACACCGATACGTTCACGACAGCTCCGACCAGCTGGTCGGTGGTCTGGGACGCCAGCTCGCCGGCCGCTCACAAGATCAGCATCTACAACTCGGCGATCTATATCGCCGATGCGGCGCTGTACCTGATGAAGCACAACCCGGACCTGAAGATCACCAATCCGTATGAGCTCAACGACGCGCAGTTCACGGCAGCGGTCAAGCTGCTCAAGGATCAGAACAAGATCATCGGCGAGTACTGGGGCACCGCGGCTCAGCAGATCACCAGTTTTGCGGCTGGCGACATGCTGGCCGGCACGACCTGGCAGTACCAGGTCAACCAGCTGACCGACTCGCCGGTGGCTGCAACACTGCCGGAAGAGGGTTCGACCGGTTGGTCGGACACCTGGATGATCAGCTCCAAGGCCAAGCATCCCAACTGCATGTACAAGTGGATGGACTGGATCATCTCGCCGGTCGCCAATGCCAAGGCAACCGTCTGGTTTGGCGAGGCCCCGGTGAGCCAGGCAGCGTGCGTCGAGGCGGAGAAGCTCTCCCCTGGCCACTGCACGGCCTTCCATGCCACCGACGAGGAGTACTTCAAGAAGATCTGGTTCTGGAACACGCCGTCACAGGAGTGCGGCGACGACCGCGGCAACGTCTGCAAGGACTTCGCCGCCTGGACAGCCGCCTGGACTGACATCACCGGCTCCTAGCGCCGAGGACCCGTCACCGAATTGGCGCCCGGAGCCCCGTGACGGGGCTCCGGGCGTCGCGTCGTTCCGGCTCATGAGGTAATGACCACGAACGAGACATCTCGCCAGGCGTCGCCGATGCGGCGTCTGGCGGTCTTCCTCTTCCGGCATCCTCGCCTCCAGTTGCGGCTGCTGCTGGCCGCTCCTCTCGCCTGGCTGGTGCTGGCCTACCTCGGATCGCTTGCAATCCTGTTCGCCAACGCCTTCTGGCGACTCGATTCGTTCACAGGCAAGGTCGTCGTCGAGCCGACCCTCGAAAACTTTGCAACGCTGATCGGCACCGAGGTGTACCGCACCCTCGCGTTGCGCACGCTGGGGATGGCCGCTGCCGTGACGGTCACCTGTGCGATCCTCGCCTTCCCGGTTGCCTACTACATGGCGCGGATCGCGTCGCCTCGCACGCGCGGTCTGCTCGTCGTGGCACTCCTGATGCCGCTGTGGGCGAGCTACCTGGTGAAGGTCTACGCCTGGCGCACCATGCTGCTCGGCAACGGTGTGGTCGACTGGCTGCTGGGCCCGCTCGGGTTGCGGGGGCCGGGGACCGGTGAGCTGGCGATCTGGCTGGTATTCACCTACCTGTGGCTGCCCTACATGGTGCTGCCGATCTACGCGGGCCTGGAGCGAATCCCCGGATCCCTGCTCGAGGCGTCGGCGGACCTCGGCGCGCGTGCCGGCTTCACCTTCCGCCGCGTGGTCCTGCCGCTCGTCCTGCCGGCCGTGGTGGCCGGCTCGATCTTCACCTTCAGCCTGACCCTGGGTGACTACA
>JANMPX010000068.1:0-2390 GCA_031370085.1 Chloroflexota bacterium
GCCGCAGCGCGGCGCCGCGCCAGTTTATAATCTAGTCGACCAGGACACCCACAGCGGCATCCGTCCCCGCCAGAATGAGCAGGTAAGAGGGGTAGTCCATCACCGCCTTCGGCGAAACGACCAGGACGGCCAGAAGCACCAGCCCCACCACGACCGCCGCCGCGGTGGCCAGCGCACGCCCGCGCCGCTCGACGAGCAGGCGGATCACCCACACAACGGGGAGGGTCGGCTTCAAGGCGGCGAGACCGAGATACGCCCCCATCCGACGTTGCCGACCTGCCAGGGACGCCGCCACGGACAGGCCAAGCAGGGCGGCGACGGCGAGCGTCGACTGCCCGCGGATCGCGCCCATCACGGTCGGCCAGGCGGTCAGCACCAGCACGGTTGCGACCAGGCGCGTAGCGAATCCGCCCCATGCCAGGCGCCACGCCGCCAGCGCCAGCAGCGCGAGGGACAGGATGGTGAAGATGGCAAACGCGAATCCCAGCGGCAGCGCACCCAGGGGAACCACTAGCGCAGCAAGCCAGGGTGGCGAGTTGAAGGGCAACGCTCCGCCTTCAAACGACGGCTCCTTCCCGATCAGATCACGCTGAACGCGCGTCTGGCAGGCCGCCGTGTAGAGGCAGTCGCCTCGCGCCTCCAGCACGATCCGAGCCGCTGTCTGATAGGTCATGTAGTCGGATCGCTGCACGGCGCGGTACGGGCCCATCAGGATCGCACCGGCGAAGACGATCGCCAGGATCCCGATGATCAGCGCATATGCCCCGGCCCAGCGCCTCGGGTGCCTCATGGCGGCGACGGTAGCACGAGCGCGATGCGCGCCCGGTGGTACTTCGGGGTGGTGACGGCGCGCCCCCAAGGCGCCGTAGACTCGCCGACATGTTCTCCCGAGGTGTGCCGGCTGCCGCCGCGGCGGTCGCAGGATTTTTCGCCGCGGCGGTTCTGCCGCGTGCGACCTGGCCGCTGAATGATGGCGACGTGTGGTGGCACATCCGTGCCGGCGAGGAGGTGCTGCGCACCGGCGCCGTGCCGAGCGTCGACACCTGGAGCATCGTGGGGGCGGGGCACCCCTGGACCAGCCAGGACTGGGGCGCCAATGTCCTGCTGGCGGCCGGCAATTCCCTGGGACCATGGGGCCAGACGGCGCTCTCCTTTCTCTTTGGCGCCTTTGTCGTCCTGGCCTTCTGGATCCTGTGGCGCGCGATCGCGCTGCGCGTGCCGGGCATCGGCTGGGTCAGCCGGACCATCTGGCTGTCCATCGGCCTGGTGCTGGCCGGCCCGGTGATGGGGGTCCGCGTCCAGGTGCTCGACCTGCTGATGGCCGCCGTGGTGGTCTGGATCTGCTGGCGCTATTTGGCCGACCCGCGGCGGCGCTGGCTGGTCGGCCTGCCGCTCGTGGCGGTGATCTGGGCCAACCTGCATGCCGGCTGGGTCCTCCTCTTCCTGATCGTTGGTGCCGTGCTGGTCGGCGAGACCGTCGACCGGCTGTTGAAGCGCGAGCTGATCGGTCTTGCACCCTTGGGCTGGGCGCAGCTGAGAGACCTGGGGCTGGCGCTGATCGCCTCCGCAGGGGCGCTGATCATCAACCCGAACGGCGCAGCCCTGTACGCGTACCCGTTCTACACGGTCGGCATCAGCTCACTGAACCGCTACGTGATGGAGTGGTTTCCGGCCGGCCTGGACACCCTGTTCGGGCAGCTGCTGGCAGGGTTCGCGGTGGTCGCCGTGGTGCCGACCCTGTTGCTCGGGAGACGACGACTGCGGACCGCAGATGCGCTGATCCTCGTCGGACTGACTGTGATGGCCTACCAGGCGATTCGCTTCCTGCTCATTGTTGGACCGATCGGCGGGGCGATTGCCGCGGTGGTGCTGTCGCCGATCCTGGCCGAGACCCGGCTCGGTCGATGGAGCGCACCCATCCTGGCCCGCCTCTCCGCGCCGGTGACCGGCGGCCGCGGCCGGGCGAACGCGGCGCTCGCGCTTCTGCTCATCCTCCTCGGCGTCGGCGTCGCCCTCGTACGGGTCAGCCCACCCGCCCAGGCGGCGGAGATCGCTCGCGTGCTGCCCGCGAAGGCGGTCGCCTGGCTGGACCGGCACGAGCAGGGTACGCGCATCTTCAACCGATACGAGTGGGGCGGCTACATCGGTCAGCACCGGCCACAACAGCTGGTCTTCATGGACGGCAGGGCCGATGTCTACGGTGACGCGCTGCTGCGGATGTATGTCTCGATCATCGGCGTGGACGGCGATCCGCAGGTCCTCTTCGACCGATACCGGATCGACTACGCGGTCTTCCCGCCCGATACGCCCCTCGCCGCCTGGTTCGACGCATCACCCCAGTGGAGGCGCGTCTACTCCGACAGGACCGCGGCAATCTGGGTGCGTCGCTG
>JANMPX010000154.1:0-3970 GCA_031370085.1 Chloroflexota bacterium
GTGAGCTGACCGGCCTTGGCCTCAAGGAGGCTAAGGACCTCGTCGACGCTGCCCCCAAGGCGGTGAAGGAAGGCGTCACCAAGGAAGAAGCGGAGCAGGTCAAGGAGAAGATGGCGGAAGCCGGAGCCACCGCCGAGATCCGCTGAGGCGACCGGAGAATCACCGAGGGGCGGGCCCGAACTGGGTCTGCTCCTCGCCGTGCCTGCTGGCTAGGTCGACTCCGCAAATGCGTATCGATAGATCAGCCCGGCAGCGGCCGCGCCGATCGCCGGCCCGATCCACCACACGTACCAGTCGCCAAAGGCGCCGGCAGCCACCGCCGGTCCGAACCAGCGTGCCGGGTTCATGGCGGCCCCGGTCAGCGGCCCGCCGAGCAGGATGTCGGCGGTCACCGCCAGCCCGATGGCGAGGCCTCCGATCTGTGGCGCCCGCCGGTCGATGGCGGTACCGATCACCGCGAAGACGAGGAGGCTGGTGAGGATCGCCTCCACGGCGATGCCCAGCACCGGCGTGATGCCCGCCCCGAGCGCCGGTGTTCCGATATTGGAGGGCTGCCAGGCATCGGTGGGAAAGATGCCGCGCAGCGTAAAGCCGGCCGCCGCGGCACCGACCAGTTGCGCCAGCACGTACATCCCAGCTCGAGGGGCGGGGATGGCTCCAACAATCCACGCGCCCAAGGTCACCGCCGGATTGAAATGACCGCCGGACACCGGACCGAGGGCTGAGACGAGCACCGCGAGAGCCAGGCCGTGTGCCAGGGCCACGCCCAGCAATCCGGGACTCGTCCCGCCGTTTGCGACCAGGTAATCACCCAGCACCACCGATCCGGCGCCGACGAAGAAGAAGAGAAAGGTGCCGATCGCCTCAGCGATCAGCGCCGGTCGGTTGCCGCCCATGATCCGAGCCTCCTCG
Organism: Chloroflexota bacterium; assembly: GCA_031370085.1. Taxonomy (GTDB): domain Bacteria; phylum Chloroflexota; class Limnocylindria; order QHBO01; family QHBO01; genus CF-167. The sequence goes on from JANMPX010000154.1 coordinate 913, forward strand.
AGTGTGGATGACGGGGATGTGATCCATTCTGGAGCGTTGTCGGTAGTCCTTGCCGCGATCGGCGACCTTTCCAAGCTGTCAGTTCAGCCCGGTCGCTCTCGGCCCCAGCTGACCAGGTCGGCATATGCGGGATGGCGCTGGATGAAGGCCGCGATGAACGGGCAGACCGGAGTTACCTGCAGGCCTCTCGCGCGGATGTCGTCGAGCACTCCCTGCGCAAGCCGGCGGCCGACCCCGCGGCCGGTATAGGCCCGCTCTACCTCGGTGTGCACCAGGACCACCCGCTGACGCAGGACCCGGTAGTCCACGAAGGCCGCCACCGCCTGGCCGACGAGGGCCTCGTATCGCTGCTGTTCGGGGTTGTCACGAACCACGACGGGCGTCAGGTCTGAGGCGGGTGGCATCGTCGTTCCTTTGGCAGCTGCGCTCGCAGGATACGTTGCGGCGCGATGCCTTCAGTCGAGCGTCCTGCTGAAGAAGTCCCGCACCCACCCACCGAAGGCGTCGCGGCAGACGTCCACCGGCATGCCGGCCGGGGCGTTGTGGCCAGATCCCTCGCACCAGTGGATCTCCGCAAGAACCCCCGCCGAAATCGCTTCCGCGTAGAAGGTCCGGGTGCGTTCGGGAAGATCCTCGTTATCGGCGGTGCCGTGCGTCAGCAACATCGGGCGCGGCCCGAATCCCGCCAGGGTGTCCTCGGCGTCGATCGAGAAGATATCGACCCCGGTCCGGAGCCAAACGCCAAACTGTATCGCCCAGGTCGTCCCGAAATAGCTCGGATAGCCGCCGTGGGTGACCCGTGCCTCGACCTGGTAGCGCAGCCGGGTATGCATCGAGTCCAATGCGAGCGCCAGCACGCGAGGATCGCTGCGGGCTTCGGCGAGGGCGGTCGCGGCCCCGAGCGAGTTGCCGAGGACGCCGATACGCGCGGGATGCTTGGTGCGCTCAAGCCAGTCGATGATTGCCCGGAGGTCCTTCTGTTCGAGGACACCGGCCGTGGTCTTGTCGCCGGTGCTCCGTCCCACGTTGCGCATGTCGAACACGACGAGGTTGAAGGTTTCGTGCAGCCCCTCCCCGTAGCTGAGAACGCCGCTCTTGTTGGCCCCGAAGCCGTGAACCAGCACCACGGTGGCGGCCGTCGGCGTCGCGCCGTTCCCCGCGGGGATGTACCAGCCGGCGACATGGATCCCGTCATCGGTGACCACAGCGTCGCCTGCCTTTGTCCCCTGGTAGGTGCATTTGGTCAGGTCGGCATTTCGCGCCTTCAGGACTGCGTCGTCGGCAATGTCGTAGTTGATCGCCTCGTACGTCCAGCCGAAGGCGACGTCCGGCGTTCGGCAGTCTCCGGTCGCGGGCGCCTGCACGAGCACGCGCGACCCCTCGAAACCGACGTAGCCGGTGTATCCGACCCCGGCGATCACCAGAATCACCAGGGATGTGACGGCGATCCGCCTGCGCCAGCTCATCGTCAGGACCTCATCGATGGACAGGGTTGGGGAGCATCATCGGTCTGCCAGTGCCAAGGGTCACCTGCACCGGCCCGGATCCAGGGCGACCGCCGCGGGGCGGGTTCCGAGAGATGCGCTTCAGTTGACGAAGCGGATCGGTCTGGTATACTCGCCGTTCGCGTGTCCGCGCCCCACCATGCCCTCTTCGAGGAGTCCTGAATGGCTTTGGCCGAGTCAGCCAGCCAGTTTGAGCTGGCCCCGCGCCGTGAGAATTTCTCCCACATTCCCGAGGTCCTTCCCCTCCCGAATCTGATCCAGACCCAGACCGATTCGTTTCATTGGTTCGTCGAGACCGGGCTCCGCGAGCTTCTCGACGAGATCACCCCGATCACAGACTTTACCGGTAAGAACCTCGAGCTGCACTTCCGCAACTACTACTTCGAGGAGCCCAAGTTCAGCGAGGACGAATGCCGTACTCGCGATCTGACCTACTCCAAGCCGCTCAAGGTCGAGGTCGACCTCATTGTCAAAGAGACCGATGAGGTCAAGCACCAGACGGTCTTCATGGGTGACTTCCCGTGGATGACCGAGCAGGGGACCTTCATCATCAATGGCGCGGAGCGCGTCGTGGTGTCGCAGCTGGTCCGCTCGCCGGGGGTCTATTACACCGGCGCTGAGGACCTGGTCACCGGTCGGATCCTCTTCGCCGCCAAGGTGATTCCGAACCGCGGCGCCTGGCTCGAGTTCGAGACGAGCAACAAGGACCTCCTCAGCGTCAAGGTCGATCGCAAGCGCAAGATCCCGGTCACCACGCTGCTGCGCGCGGTGGGCTTCGAGGACAGCGCCGAGATCCTCCGCCTATTCGCCCCGTCCGACGACCACCCTGACCACCCGTTCGTATCGCTGACGCTCGACAAGGACACCGCGGCGACCCAGGACGAGGCGCTGATCGAGGTCTACAAGAAGCTGCGCCCCGGCGATCCGCCCACCGTCGACAATGCGCGGACCCTGGTCAACAGCCTCTTCTTCAACTTCCGCCGCTACGACCTGGGTCGCGTGGGTCGCTACAAGCTCAACAAGGCGCTCGGTGACGTTGCGGGCAAGCTGAAGATCGACCTTCCCAGGGAAGATGGCGAGACCCCACGGGACGCGCGGATCATCAGCCGCAACGACATCGTGGCGATCATCGGCAAGCTGATCGAGCTGAACAACGGGCGCGGCACCGGCGACGACATCGACCACCTCGGCAACCGGCGCATCCGCGCCAACGGTGAGCTGATCCAGAACCAGTTCCGGATCGGCCTGCTCCGCATGGAGCGGGTCGTCAAGGAGCGGATGACGATCACCGATGCCGAGCAGGCGACCCCGAACTCGCTCATCAACATCCGCCCCGTCGTGGCGGCGATGAAGGAGTTCTTCGGCGGCAGCCAGCTCTCGCAGTTCATGGACCAGACCAACCCGCTCGCCGAGCTGACGAACAAGCGTCGCCTCTCGGCGCTCGGGCCGGGCGGCCTGTCACGCGAGCGCGCCGGCTTCGACGTCCGCGACGTGCATCCGTCCCACTACGGTCGGATGTGCCCCATCGAGACGCCCGAGGGACCGAACATCGG
>JANMPX010000176.1:0-6268 GCA_031370085.1 Chloroflexota bacterium
CGAACCGATCACCTTCGGCTTCAAGGCGGCCGGTTGGTTCGCGGAGCTGACCCGCGACCAGGAGCGGCTGGCCAGAGCGCGGCAGGCGATCGCCGTCGGCAAGATCTCCGGTGCGGTCGGCACGCACGCCAACGTGAGCGCTGAGGTGGAGCGCTTCGTGTGCGAGGCACTCGGCCTTGCCATCGACCCCGCCGCAACCCAGGTGGTCAGTCGCGATCGGCACGCAGAGCTGCTCAGCGTGCTCGCCATCCTGGGCGGGTCCCTGGAGCGCATCGCGACCGAGATCCGCCACCTCCAGCGCACCGAGGTGGGCGAAGCGTTCGAGCCGTTCGGCGCGGGGCAGCAGGGCAGCAGCGCCATGCCCCACAAGCGCAATCCGGTTCTCGCCGAGCGCGTTACCGGGATGGCCCGCCTGCTGCGCGGCGACGCGCTGATCGGCCTCGAGAACATGGCGCTCTGGCATGAGCGGGACATCAGCCACTCGGCTGCCGAGCGGTTTGTCTTCGAACGTGCCCTCGGGGTGGCCGGCTACGCCACCCGAACTCTGGCCACCATCCTCGACGGGCTCGAGGTCGACGCCCAGCGAATGGCTCATAACCTCGAGCTTCTCGGCGGGATGGTCTACTCGGAGGCGCTGCTGCTGGCGATGGTGGCCGGCGGTGCCGATCGCCAGCAGGCGTATCGGCTCGTGCAGGCCGCCGCACAACGAGCGACCGCTGGGGAGGCGAACTTCCGCGCAGAGGTCCTCGCCGATGAAGGGATCGCCTCGCTGCTCGGCGCCGATGCGGTCGAACGTGCCATGGACCTGCACCATCACCTGGCGGGCATCGCAGCCACCTACCAGGCCCTGGGCCTCGACGAGGCGGGGACGGAGCCCCGTTGACGGTGATCCCTTCCTGGCTGCGCAGTGCCGGACAGGCGGCGAACCTGGTCAGCGGTCGGGCCGAGCTGTGGCTGCCGGGCGCCATCGCCGCCCTTGCCTACCTCGGCTGGCTACCGCTCGTCCTTGCGGTCTCCCCGTTCCCTCGAACCAGCGACTTGGTCTTCCTCGGCACCGGCCTGGTGTCCTCATCGATCTTTCCGTTGAACGTGCTGATGATCGGCGCGGTCATCGCGGCCGTCGTCCTGCTGGCCTGTGCAGCAGCGGCCTTCGGCGAGGCCGCGGTCCAGCGCGGCATCGCCGAAGAGCCGTCGAGCGGCGCGCTGCGGGATACCGCCGCGTCGGTCTACGCGATCATCCTGGTGGTTGCCATGCCGGTCGCGATCGTGCTGGCGGCCCTCGCGATCCGACTGGCCGGCATCGCGCCGGACGCGGTCACCACCCCGGACATCGGCGGCTCGCTGGCGGTCCGACTGGCCTCCGCCCTCCTGCCGTTCCTGGTGGCGCTCGCGGTCGTGCTGCTCTTCGCGCAGGCGCTCGGCGTGGCGGCCATGCGGCGCGCGTCGGGGTCCGACCGGAGCCGACCCGGAGCTGCCCTCTGGAACGGGTTGGGCGACCTGCTTCGTCGCCCCGGCAGGCGACTGGCGATCGCCTTCGCCATCGCCCTCGTGGACCTGGTCGCGTTTGTCCTGACCCTGTGGTTGCTGCGTACCCTGTGGACGCCGATCGGCCAGGACCTTGCTCGGGGCCTGCTGGCGAGCCCGCTCACAGTGGTCCTGCTGGCCGGATTCGTCATGGTCTGGCTGGTCCTGGTCATCGCCGCTGGGGCGCTGCACGCCTGGGGTTCAGCGTGGTGGTCGCTCGAGCTCGCTCAACCGGGCGACGAGAGCCGCGCATGAACCCGAATCTGGGCTTCGACGTCGAGCTGCAGCTGGCCGGTCGACTGGCGGTGGGGCTGGTGCTTGGCGCGGTGATCGGCCTCGAGCGTGAGTTCCATCGGCAGCCTGCGGGATTCCGCACCCACTCGCTGGTGGCGCTCGGCGCCGCGCTGTTCACCATCGTCTCGGCCTATGGATTCGCCGGATCGTTGGTCGACCCGACCCGCATCGCAGCGCAGATCGTGTCCGGCATCGGGTTCATCGGCGCCGGCACGATCCTGCAGTACCGCGGAAACATTCGCGGGCTGACCACGGCCGCATCGCTCTGGTCGGTGGCCGCCGTCGGGATGGCGGCCGGGGCGGGGCTGCTGGCCATGGCTGCCATCGGCACGGCCCTGATCCTGGTGGTCCTCTACCTGCTGGACCGCGTCGAGGGATTCGTCACCAGGCATCTGAGCCGGTCCGGCGATATCGCACGCAATGCACCTGACGGCCGTACGGAGAACCTGCCATGACCATGACCCGCTCGTCGGTTGCCGGCCTTCCGCTGCTGCACCGCGGCAAGGTGCGCGACACCTACTCACTCGGTGAAGACCGGCTGCTGCTGGTGGCCACCGATCGGCTCTCCGCCTTCGATGTCGTTTTTGATCAGCCGATTCCCGACAAGGGACGGCTGCTGACCCAGCTCTCCGCCTGGTGGTTCGAGCGGCTGGCAGCACTCGGTCCAACCCATTTCCTGTCCGTCGCCGCGGTCGACCTGCCGGAGGCCGCCCGGGGTCCGGAGCTGGCCGGCCGCGTCACCCTGGCGCGCCGTGCCCGTCGGATCGACGCTGAATGCGTGGTGCGCGGCTACCTTGCCGGCTCGGGCTGGGCGGAGTACCGATCCAGCGGGATGGTAGGCGGGCACCAGCTGCCGGCGGGCCTGCGCGAGGCGGAGCAGCTTCCCGAGCCCATCTTCACCCCGTCGACCAAGGCGGAGGTGGGACACGACGAGAACATCACGCGCGCGGAGCTGGCGAAGATGATCGGTGGTGAGCTGGCCGAGGAGTTGGAGGATCGGTCGCTGGCCCTCTACCGCGCCGGCGCCGAGCGCGCTGCCGAGGTAGGCCTGATCCTGGCCGATACGAAGTTCGAGTTCGGCTGGATCGACGATCGGGTAGCCCTCATCGACGAGGTGCTGACCCCCGACTCCAGCCGCTTCTGGGATGCCGAGCTCCACCGCCCGGGCGAAACACCACCGTCGTTCGACAAGCAGTACGTCCGCGATTTCGTGGCTGCATCGGGCTGGAACAAGGAACCACCGGCCCCCACCCTGCCGGGCGACGTGATCGAGGGGACGCGATCGCGCTACCGCACCGCCTACGAGCGCCTAACGGGCGTCGCGTGGCCTGCCGGGGACGGCTCTGATGCGCTGGCTAGCTGAGGTGCACGTCTGCCTGCGGCCGGGGATCGCGGACCCGGAGGGCCAGACGATCGCCGGGGGGCTCCGGGCGCTGGGCTTCGACTCGGTCGATGACGTCCGGTCGGGGACGCTGCTGCGCCTGAGCTTCCGGGCATCCGGACGTGAAGAGGCGGAGGACGCCGTGGCCAGCATGTGCCGGCGCCTGCTGGCCAACCCGGTGATGGAGACCGCCGACTGGGAGCTGCTGGTCGATGACCAGCCGGCCGATGAGGCCGCCTCGTGAGCCGCTCGCCGCGGGTGGCGGTGATCGTTTTTCCCGGGACCTGGAGCGAGCGCGACTTCGCCCACGTGGCGGGGCTGCTGGGCTGGGAGGCGCGCCTCGTCTGGCATGCCGAACGCGAGCTGGGGGAAGCCGACGCCGTGGTCCTGCCCGGCGGCTTCGCACATGGAGACCACCTGCGCACCGGGGCGATCGCCCGATTCAGCCCGGTGATGACCGCCGTCGAGGCGTTTGCCGCCGCCGGCGGCCCGGTGCTCGGCTCGTGCAACGGGTTCCAGATCCTGTGCGAGGCAGGCCTCCTGCCCGGCGTCCTGCTGCGCAACGACCACCTCGAGTTCCGCTGCGATTGGCAATGGCTGCGCGTCGAGCAGACCGCGGGACCGTGGCTCAATCAGCTGGCGAGCGGCACGGTCATCCGGCTCCCGATCTCCCACGGTGAGGGGCGCTACTACGCCAGCGCCGAGGTTCTCGACGAGCTGGAGCGGGAGCGCCGCGTTGTCCTGCGCTATGCCGATGCAGGTGGCAGCGTGAGTGGCGACGCAAACCCGAACGGCTCTGAGCGTTCGATCGCGGGGATCGTCAACGAGCGCCGAAACGTGCTCGGCATGATGCCGCACCCAGAGCGCGCCGCCGAGCCCGAGGTGGGCGGCACCGACGGCCTGCTCCTGTTCAGATCGCTGGCCGAGTGGCTGGTCGCGCAGCCGGCCGTCGCGGAGCGTCGGCTATGATGCGAGGCACCGCTATCCGGCCCTGCTGGAGGCCCTTTGCCCGATGACCGACGACGAGCAGATGCCGCTCGACGAGCCGATCGAGCCCGGCGCGCCCGCCACCTCCGACGAGGCGCCAGGTCCCCCGCCAGGTGAGGTCGAGGCCTACCCGGCCCCGCCCCCACCGGCCGCCGCTACCGGTCTGGCCGCACATTCCGTGCCGGCCACGCCGCTCGGAGAGAGCACCCGCTGCCCGCGCTGCGGAACCGAGAATCGACCGGGGATTGCCTTTTGCCGGGAATGCGGCCAGCGCCTGATCGCCCCGGGCGCGTCGAGCACACTCGCCCGCCCGGCACCCGCTGATGGGACGATGGCCTGCCATCGCTGCGGAACGCACAACCGCGCCGGCGCGGCCTTTTGCGCCAACTGCGGCGCAAACCTGAGAGGCGGCCCGCAGGTGGTCCCGGCTCTCCCGGCGCCGCCGCCTAGGCGTGCCCTGCTGGGGCCCATCGTTCTGCTCATCGGCGCCGCCGGGGTCGCCACCGCCTGGCTCCTGCCGTTCCCGTTCGGCAGCGGATCGCTTCTCGATCGCTCGTTTGGAGCTCCCGATGGCTACGGAGTCGGATTCTGGAGCGGGTATGCGGCCGTCAGCGGAGGCCTTCCGGCCCAGGCCTACTTCGGGTTCGCGGCGCCGGCTCCCCTGTTCGTCGCGCTGCTGGTGGGCCTGGCCCTCGGCGGCGTGCTGCAGCGTGCCCCTGGCGCATTGCAGCGGATCGGCCTGCTGGTCGCCCTGCTGTGGGGCGTCGGACTGGCAGGACTGTTTGTCGTGGTCGAGCTGATCGGGGGCCCCAGCGGAGACCTGCTGGAGGTGCTTCGCGCGCTCTCGCCGGGCGGCATCATCTTCCTGCTCGCCGGACTGATCGTGGTGATCGGAGCGCTCACCCGCCTGGCGCGCTCGTGACACGACCCCGTTGAGTTCGGCACTCATCGTCGAGCGACACGGGCTGACCGAGTCTGAATACGACGCGGTGCTGTCAGCGCTCGGCCGGGAGCCCAACGCCGTGGAGCTCGGCATGTTCGGCGCCATGTGGTCCGAGCACTGCGCCTACAAGCACTCGCGGCCGCTGCTGGCGGAGCTGCCGACGCGCGGCGAGCGGGTGCTGGTGGGACCGGGCGAGAACGCCGGAGCGATCGACATCGGCGATGGGCTGGCCGTCGTCTTCAAGGTGGAATCGCATAACCACCCCTCTGCCGTGGAGCCGTACCAGGGTGCTGCCACCGGGGTCGGCGGCATCATTCGCGACATCTTCACCATGGGCGCCCGACCGATCGCGTTGCTGAACTCGCTCCACTTCGGCCCGCTCGACCCGGGCGAGGATTCGAGCGGCAGGACCGATGCCGAGGCGGCCAGCCGAAACCGCTACCTCTTCGACGGGGTGGTTGCCGGGATCGCCGGATATGGGAACTGCATCGGCATTCCCGATGTGGGCGGCGAGCTGCACTTCGACGCCACCTACAGCGGCAACCCGCTGGTCAACGCGATGTGCGTGGGGATCGCGCGTCACGAGTCGATCACCCTGGCGCGGGCCGCGGGCGAAGGGAACGCCCTCCTACTGGTCGGCGCAGCCACCGGTCGGGACGGCATCCAGGGAGCCAGCTTCGCCTCCGCCACGCTGGGAGCTGACCGCGAGGAGCGCCGCCCCGCGGTGCAGGTCGGCAACCCGTTCCTCGAGAAGCTGCTGATGGAGGCCTGCCTCGAGCTTGGCGGCTCGGACGCGGTGGTGGCGATGCAGGATCTCGGTGCGGCCGGCCTGACCTGCGCCCTGGCGGAGCTCAGCGCCCGGGGCGGCTGCGGCGCCCTGGTCGACCTGGATCTCGTGCCGCAGCGCGAGGCGCAGATGAGCCCCTACGAGCTGCTGCTCAGCGAGTCGCAGGAACGCATGCTGCTGGTCGTGCGCGCCGGCCGCGAGGCAGAGGTGCAGCGTGTCTTCGCCCGCTACGAGCTCCACGCGGTGACCATTGGGCGGGTGATCGGCGAGCCGGTGGTGCGCGCCACCGCTGGCGGCGCGGTCGTCTGCGAGGTGCCGGGTCGGGCGCTGGTCGACGATGCGCCTCGCTACA
>JANMPX010000199.1:0-9934 GCA_031370085.1 Chloroflexota bacterium
TTGAGCCTGGCAAGGCTGGCGTCGAGGTCCTTCTCGGCGGCATCGGCCACCATGCGCTCGAGCGGGGCCATGAAGATGCTCTCCGCCTTGATCTCCGAGCTGAACGTCAGCCGCGTGCCGCCGTCGTCGGCGGCCAGGTCGAGGGTGCCGAGCACCGACATGCCGCTCACGCTCGTGGCCAGCACCAGGCGCTGATCCGGCACGGCCTCCCGGACCGTGGTGTCGGCAGTGATCCGCTGACCCATCACTTCGAAGACCACGCGGCCGGTGGAGCCGGTCACGGTCGGCGGCGGGGACGTGCGCTCCGATGAGATGACGCCCGTCTGCCAGCCCCGCACGTTGGCTGGATCGGACACGAACGCGTACACCTCGGCGGGGGTCGCGGAAATGTGAGCGGTTCGTTGCATGCGGCGCATGAGGGCAACGGTAGCGGAATGCCGCGTCCCGTGGATCCACCCCCCAATCGTTCCATGTCGAGCTTCGTGCGGCGAGCGTATGCTGCCAGCACGCAACCTGTTGCCTAGAGGTCCCGCCCGTGCTCCGCAGACTTGCTCCGCTCCTGCTGGTGATGACCGCCGTGCTGGTCGCCTGTGGCGCCGGCGCGGTGACCGATCCCAAGGAGATCATCACCCAGGGGCTCGACAAGACCGGCGACCTGACGTCGTTCCACGTGTCACTGGCGCTCACCGGCAGCATCACCGAACCGAAGTCCGGCACCAAAATCGCCTTGGACGGGACAACCTTCGAAGGGGACGTGGCGACCAGCGGATCAGCCTCCTTCACGCTTGCTGTTCCGACGCTGCTGGGGCTGAAGGGCGACATCCTGCTGATCGGCAAGGATCTCTACGTCAAGACGACCCTGACCGGCGCCAAGTGGTCGCACCAGGCAATGCCGATTCCGAGCCCGGATGCCTCGGCTGCACCGGCCTCACCGGGGACAAATCCCAAGGCGTTCATTGCCGAACTGAAGAAGTTCCTGGCCAAGGACGGCGTTGTTACCAAGAAGCTCGATGATGTGACCTGCGGCGATCGGAAGTGCTACCACGTGCAGGTGACAATCCCGTCCTCGCTGATGTCGAACATGGCCAGCGCTAGCCCGATGCCCTCCCTGAACCTGGCCGACATCTTTGGCGATGCGCTGGTGGTCGACCTGCAGTTCGACAAAGACAAGCTCTGGCTCACCAGCTGGTCGACGAAGATCGACAGCGCGAAGATCGGCACCTTGAGCCTGACGCTCACCCTGAGCGCCTTTGACGAGCCGGTGACGGTCAGCCCGCCGCCGGCCAACCAGGTGCAGGAGGGCGGTTTCACTCTCCCCGGCGGCCTGCCGGGTCTCACCCTGCTGGGAGGCTGAGGGCTAGCTGGCAACGGGAACCGGTCCCTCGCGCACGCCGAAGATGTTGCCCTCCGGGTTCTTCAACCAGGCCGCGCGAGCCGGACCGATCTGGGCGATGGAGTTGGTCGTCTCGGGAGATTCGTATTCCTCGAAGGTGACCCCGCGCGAGGTGAGATCGTCAATGACGGTCTCGAGGTCGTCGACCTCGAAGTGCGCCACCGCCTGACCGACGTTCGGCTGCCCGCGCCGCACCGCCAATTGCGTCCCTTCCCAGCGCCGAAGCGGAGAGTGAACGGCGTCTCGTCGAGCAGCGGCAGGCCTAGCGGCTCCTGGAAGAATCGTTTCGCGCGCTCAAGATCGGTCACCGCAACCGTTGGAACCACCATTGCATCGGCAAGCACTGTCTTTACCTCGTTCCGGAGTAGGGCGGAGCACATCATGCGGCGGTGGAAGCCGCTCAGACGCCGACCAGATGACAGGCCAGCAGCGCGACCGCCGCAGTCGCGGGCGCGGCCCATTCCAGCGGAAGCGACCGGTGGCGCCCAGCCCGCTCGGTGCGGCCCCATGCCACCAGCTCGCTGATGCGGACCTCCGCCGCGGTGGAGAAGGCGCTCGCAGCGGCGGGGGAATGGGGATCGCACTTGAGAAGCGCGGACGCCAGCGTGGCCGGCCGCACACCCTCGGCGACAGCAGCTGCATCCGCCTCGATTTCCAGGGCGGCCAACCTCGCCAGCAGCGCGCGGCGCACCGGCGGTAGCCAGCCGAGCGTGTGGCGCCAGGCCTCGAGCACCAGACTGCGGAGGGGTGCCAGCGTCGTCCGGTGATGACCTTCGTGCAGCAGCACGCCTCGCAGCTCACGGTCGTCGAGAATGTCGATTAGCGACGGGCTGAGGTAGATCCGCGGCCTGAAGAGGCCACTGACAAAGGCGACTGGCGCGGGGTCTGCGAGGATCCGTACTGTCGTTCCGCTCACGCTGGCCTCCCGGCTCCGGATCGAGAGGCGCCGGGCATGTATCAGTGCCCGGCGCGCGGCGCGCGTGACCTGCGCCAGCCAGATGGCGATGAGGGAGGCCGACGCCACCTCAGCGGCGAGCATCGGATCACCGCCGGTGACGGAGGAGATCGCCGCACAGCCCGCGATCAACAGCAGGGCAATGATTGCAACCCGCGCCGCGCTGCCGACCCCGTTCACCTTCCGGGGACTTCCCGCTCGGCTCGATGGCGCCGGGCCAGTTCAATCAGCTCGCGCCGCAGGCCAGGATCGATGTCGCCCAGCCGCGTGGCGAAGTGGCGCAGGGCCGCGTCTCCGAAGCGGGCGATGACCTTGTCCACGGCCTGCTCGCTGGTCGCATCGACGAGCTGGGCTTCGGAGACGACCGCGCGATACACGGCGGCCCTGCCTCGCCGGCTGCGTTCGACCAGCCCACGTTCCCGCAGGCGCGACAAGATGGTCGTGACGGTCGTGTATGCCGGACGCCGGTCCCCTTGGCTGAGGCGGTCAACAACTGCACCCACCGGCGCTTCGCCTTCGGACCACAGGACGCGCATGATCGCCGCGCCGAGTGGGCCGAGGACAGCATCGACCGAAGGCCGCAGCGGAGACGACGCTCGCTCACCCATGGCCAGAGCCTAGCAGGTGGCGCAGGCTCAGCCGACCACCTATGCTCAGCATGACAGCGCTGTAGTAATCAGGTGAAGGCGTGGAACGGGCATTAAGCCCAGCCTTGCCAGATCGAACCGGGGGGCACGGGGCGCGGGGGCGGCCGAGAGACGACAGGTGGACGACCGGTGGCGCGACGAAGAGTGGGCCGCAAGGCCCGATTGAGACAGTTGGCGGGCGCGATGCCCATATTCAGCGCGCCGCGGGCCAGCGCGAACGGGCATCCCACCAGCGAACGCGCAGCCGCGGAGGGTGCCGTCGAGCCGGAGGCCCTATCCGTCACTCACTGGTTCGATACTGAGCAAGTCGGCGAACCATACGCGGCGACCATCCGGTTCACGGGCCGACGCATCGGGGTCCCCGGAAAGCCGGGGCCACGGGATGCCTTCGTGAAGGAGGAGGCCCTCGACGGCATCGTGCCCGGCAGCGGCCCGATGTCGCTCACCACGTGGGTATACGAACTTCAGCCCGGCGAGTGGAGCGTCAGCGCCGACCTCGTCCGGCTCCCGCGTGGCACGGGCGCTCGTCGGCCATCCGTGGGCGGGAAGCCCTCTGGCGCGCATACGTTGCCTCGCGCGGCCTGGTCGTGGAGGCGATGGGCGTTGTCCAGCGGCCAGTTCGCCCCGATGAAGACGCGTTGGTCCCCGCTGGTCCGCCTGACCAGGATGCCGGCGGTCATCCCCGGCAGCTGGCCAGGCCTGATCGCCCTTGGTGTCCTCGTCGGAGCTGCGGTGCAGGCCGCGCTGTTGGCGCGCGCCAACATCTCAGTTGGTCAGTCCCTGATCGTGGACCTGGTCGCTCTGGTGTCCGGCCTGGTGTTGGCGAAGTTGTGGTACCTGGCACTGCGGCCGCGCCGCTCGTGGCGGCAGTCCATCGGCGAGGGCTGGACCGTCGACGGATTGCTCTTCGCCGCTCCCGCTGTGGGTGCCGTCGCACTGCTCGCATTCAACCTGCCGATCGGCGTGTTTCTCGACGCCAGCGCGCCGGCCCTCTTCTTCGGAGTCGCGATCGGCCGCCTCGGCTGCTTCTTTACCGGCTGCTGCGCGGGTCGCTGCACACGCTCCCGCTGGGGCGTATGGTCCTCGGACCGCCGGGTGGGAGCCCGCCGCATCCCCACCCAGCTCCTTGAATCAGGTGCCGGCCTGCTTATCGCCATCGTGGCTACACTGTTGGTTCTTCGCTCGCCCAGCGCCCGAGGCGCCGTCTTCGTAGCTGCGGTCGCGGCCTACGTCCTCGTCCGGCAGTTCCTCCTCCGGCTGCGGGCGGAACCGCACAATCCCATCAGGGCGCGGGTGACCGCCGCAGTTGCCGCATTCGTGCTGCTCGCCGACGCCGTGGTGTTGCTGGTGAGCGCGGGCTGACAGCCTCCAGCGCCCGAGACAAGCCGGCTCGCGGCTGCCACCACCGCACCACTGACACCTGCCAAGGTGGCACCTGACCGCCTATGTTGCGCACGATAGGACGATAGGTATGTAGTAACGAGGACGAGGTAGCGGCGTGGAGTGGTTGTTCGCTGATCCACCTCCGATTGCCTGGGCGTTTGCGGGGCTACCGGTCTCGGGCCTGGGGCTGGCCGCCGCGTCGCGCGCTCGGCTGCGCGCGGCACGGCTTGAGGGGACCGTGCTTGGAGGTGTTCTGGCGGGATGCCGCGACCATCGGGCTGACGCTGGCGGGGGTAGTAGCTGTTCCCTCGCTCGCGGGGGTCGTGCCGGTCGAGGGCGTCGGCCAGCCGATCTGGATCGTCGTCGGACTTGCAGCGGTGGTTGCGGTCGCCGCGCTGCTGCTCGTCCGCTGGCCCGGCCAGGAACTCGGGACGGCGCTTCGCCGCGGGCCGGCCAGCCCCACGGGCGCGCCGCAGCGGCAGCTGATCTCGACCAGCTGGGAGATCAGCATACTGGGCGCCGGCATCGCCGGCTTCGGCATGTACCTGGTCACCGCGGGACACGCGTTCGGCCATCCGATCTACTGGGTGATTGCCGCCCTCGGGTTGTTGATCGGCTACGCCTTTGGGATCGGCGTCGTCACGCCGCGGTTCCGACTGCAGGCACCGGCCGAACGGCGAACCTGATGCCGAACCGGCGGTTCGGTCATGGATGCGCGCTGGCCGGTGCGCCAGCCACAATGCACTGATGGTTGATTACAGCGTCATCGCGGCGGCGCTGGCTGGCACCGCTGCCGGCGTGCTCCTGCTTTGGCTGACAAGCTCGCGAAGCAGGCGAGACGATCGCGATCGGACGCCACAGAAGGCCGAGCCTCCGACTCCGACGGGGTACGCACGTCTGCCGGTCCATACAGCTGCACCGATCTTGCTCGCCGTGGGCGTCACTCTCTTCGGCGTCGGGCTGGCCATAGGATCGGGCGACGGCGCGTTGGACGTCCGTCCGTTACTTCCCGGGGTGGTGGTGCTGCTGGCGGCTCTGGTGGCGGTGCTGCGCCGGGGCGGTCGTGCCAGTCCGCCCTAGAGGCAGCCGCCAGCTGATGAGGGGAGCGCCCCGGCGGGACTCGGGTGGCGAGCCGAGGTGGCGCCGGCTGCCGATTGCGACCGTGCGCGACACGACAAACGGAATAGCCGTTGATTTGGGCCAGCGCGACATGAAATGCTATTGGACTCACGGCCAGTGCCGCGGCCAGCGCGACAGAATGCTTGCCTCGATCAACGCGGCGGCCACCTCGAACCAGAGCCGGAGGATTCGCCATGACTGACCTGTACCTACCTCTGTTCGGGCGCCTGGCTTGGATCGACTTGGTGCTGCTCGTATGGTTCGCGCTGACCGTGGCCTCCCTGGCCTACGTCGCGTGGGATGCATGGCGCAACAACCCCGAGCTAACCGTCATGAAGTGGGGCTGGGTGCTGGTGACGCTCTACCTCGGGCCGGTGGGCCTCTTCCTCTACGTTCTCTCTTGCCAAGAGCCTGCACCAGGGACGCACGAGCGCTTTATCCAGCCCCTCTGGAAGCAGGGCCTGGGCTCGACGATCCATTGCCTGGCCGGAGATGCGACAGGGATCATCGCGGCGGCCACGATCACCGGCCTGCTCGGGCTGCCGATGGGCCTCGACTTCGTCATCGAATACGCGGCTGGGTTCGGCTTCGGCCTGCTGATCTTCCAGTCACTCTTCATGAAGGACATGATGGGCGGCTCATATGTGGCAGCTGTGCGGCAGACGGTCCTCCCCGAATGGCTCTCGATGAACTTCGTGATGGCCGGCATGTTCCCGACCATGGTGCTGCTCATGATGGGCGGCGACATGCGCGCCATGGAGCCGACGCAGCTCACCTTCTGGGGCGCCATGTCCGCTGCGACCCTCATCGGCCTCCTGGTCGCATACCCCGTGAATCTGTGGATGGTCGAGAAGGGCCTCAAGCATGGCATGGGGACGCAGCGAGCCCTGGGCATGGGAGGCCACTCGATGGACAATGAGCGACGCCGCTGGCGGCCGGACGACGAGAAGCCGCCCGCGCCCGGCAACCGGAGTCGCGCTTCGGCGACCGGACAGGGAGGGCACGGGCGATGAAGATGAAGCAGCAGCCCGATCAAGCGCGCCGGAGCTCCGACCGGGGCAGGGGCGAGGAGCGAGCTGACGGATCACGGCCCGCGGACGGCTCCAGCCAGGGCCTCGATGTCGCCTACCGGGTCACCCGGCCGCAGATCGCCGCGATGGCCCTGCTCAGCGTGGTCGCGCTGGCCGCCGCCATCGGCTGGTCGGCGTCCACCTCCAACTTGGGAATCGGTGCGCGTGACGTGGCCGGGGCGATCATGCCGCCTGGCATGGTGAACTCGCGCGACGTGCCGGCGCAGGCGATGCGCGACATGTCGGCCGTCGACCCCAGCACGGTCTCATACCGCGCCCCGGCTGACGCGCGTGGCGACCAGCCGCTCGAGGCCCGAATGGAGGACGGTGTCAAGGTTTACGACCTCGAGACCTCCGTCATCGAGTGGAATATCCTGCCCTACGAGCGGGTGATGGCCTATGCCTTCAACCGACAGGTACCGGGTCCCAGGATCACCCTCACCGAGGGCGACCGGGTGCGCTTCAACGTGGTGAACCACCTTCCGGAGCCCACCACGGTCCACTGGCATGGGTTGGTGGTGCCGAACACGATGGACGGCCCGGCCGAGATCACCCAGGCGCCGATCCCGCCCGGCGGCTCGTTCACCTACGAATTCACCGTACAGCAGGCGGGGACCTTCTTCTACCACTCCCACGCCAAGCCGGACCGCCAGCAGGCGCTCGGGCTGTACGGGGCGCTGATCATCGAGCCCAAGCACCGATCCACGCAGCCGGCTTGGGACCAGCAGGTCCTGGTCCAGCTGCAGGAGTGGACCGAGCGCGGCGGTTACACCTTCCCGGCGATGCCGATGGAGGGGCTGATGCCCAACTTCTTCACCATTAACGGCAAGGCCTACCCCGAGACCGAAACGATCCGGGCGCGAGTCGGAGACCGGCTGCTGATCCGCTTCATCGGTAGCCAAAGTGCCTTCATCCACCCGATGCACGAGCACGGTGGGCCGTTCACCGTGATCGCCACCGATGGCGTGCCGATTCCCGAGGCGGCGCGCTACGAGAAGGACACCGTCAACGTGGGTCCGGGCGAACGCTACGACGTGATCTGGACCGCTCGTGAACCGGGCAAGTGGCTCCTGCACTGTCACATCAACCACCACACCACCAACGACAACGTGGAGGAAGAGGGCGGTGGCGGGCTAATGATGATCATCGAGGTCAGCCCTTGACCGCACCCGGTCGCGGACCGCGAGCAGGGCGGGTGCGGCCGGCAGGGTCCAGCCCGGCATCGGTCATTTGCACCTTTGAGGCGCGGGAGAGATACTCCGTGGGAGTATCTCAGACATCCCCAAATCGCTGGAGTTGCCCCCAATGAATCTGCATCTGGTTGTCACTCCTCGGGACGAGATTGCCGTACTCGCGGGCTACAGCTGCCCGTGCGGCTGCCAGCCGCGCGTCAGCTACCAGCGCGGCGGGCCTGAGGCGACCGACACCTGCTGCTGCGGCAACCACTTCGCGGTCGGCCCACGCGCGACCGCGCGCTTCGCCTCACACCCGGCAGATCAGCTGGAGGTTCAGACCTTCGCTGCTCCGTGGGGGGAAGAGCTTCAGGCCGCTTGGGCCTTGAACGAGGGTGCCGGCCATGGCCACGACCATGGCCACGACCATGCCGTCACCGAGGAGCGCGCGACCGACGTCGCGGGCGCAGCCCTCGATCCTGTGTGCGGGATGACGGTGGACCCGTCCGCCGCGCGCGAGAAGGGGCTGCACAGCCGCTACCGCGACACCGACTACTTCTTCTGTGGCAAGGGCTGCAAGCTCGAGTTCGACGAGGATCCCGAGCGCTACCTCAACAAGGTCGAGGGCTGAGCAGGCGCAGACGCAAACCGGACCCCCCCGCGGTGTCCGCCGGCCAGACGATCGGGTCGGTCGGCTCGACCGGCTGGTCGACCGGGCCGCATCTCGACGTCCGGATCGAGATGGGCGGACAGCTCATCGACCCGCTGCGGTTCTTCTGACCCGGACGGCCGTCGACCTGGTGCTTAGGGCTGGATCGTGATCGTGCCCTTCATGCCCGCTTCGAAGTGGCCCGGCGCATGACAGGCGAACGCGAACGGACGGGGCCCGTCGAAGGTGTAGGTCAGCGACTTTGTCGCCATCATCCCGATGTCGGCGACCTCGGGCGTGCCCGCCTTGTCGGCCGCGACATCGGCTGCCGACCCGACCATGAACTCGTGGACGGTCATCCCCATCGAGGTCACCTCGAAGGTGATCGTCTCGCCTGCCTGAACGGTCACGACATCGGGGATGAACCGGAGTTGCCCACTTGCGACGATCCGCACGACGCGGGGCGCCGAGGTCGTACCGGCGACGAAGCCTGGCGCGCCGGATCCGGGCGCGATGCCGCCCCCGATCGACCCCGACCATGATCGGTCGCCGTTCACGAGCGGCACACCGAGCGCGAGGACGACGATGACGACGAGCTCGACCGCGACCGCGATGGCGAGCCGACCACCACCAAGCCGACGCTCGGGGCGGCCCAGGACCGCCCGCATCCGGGCGTATTCCTCCGCGTCGATCTCCCCGCGCCCGAAGCGGGCTGACAGGATGGGAGCCGTCGAGTCGGCCGCCGGCGGGCGGGCGATCAGCCGAAGGACCAGCCAGACCACGATCACGACGAGGACGACCGCGCCCACGACCCAGGTCCAGCCCACGGCCGCGCCAGGTCCGGACCCGTACATCATCGGTTCGCCTCGAGCTCGAGCGCTTTGATGACCCGGCGCAAACGCTCCTGTGCCTCGGCGGCGACCGCCTTCACCGTGGGCTCATCGACGAGGACCATCACGGCCGCTGGGTCCATCGCCTCGATGGTGGTGCCGTCGCCGTCCTCGCGCAGGACAACGTTGCAGGGCAGGAGGGCTCCGATGGACGGGTCCGCTTCGATGGCCCGGTTCGCGAGCGACGGGTTGCATGCTCCGAGGATCAGGTAGGGATCGCGCTCGAGGTTGAGCTTCTCACGGAGCGTCGCGGCGATGTCGATCTCGGTCAGGATCCCGAATCCCTCGGCCTTGAGCAACTCGATGACGCGCGGCCGCAGTTCGTCGATCGACTCGGAGCGATGAACGCGGAGGACGTAGCTTGCGGATGTGGTCGTCATGCGTGGATCTCCTTGAGTTGGAGCGGGTGCCTCGTCGAAAATGAGCGGATGGCCCGCGGCCTGGTAGGCGGCGACGCCACCGATCCGGTTGCTGAGATGGCCGCGACCGGCGGATGAGCCACGGCCGGTAGACGACCTGGGTCTCGCTGCTGATCACCGTGACTGGAACACTGCCGTCCTGTTTCCTCAGGGCCAGGGCGACTTCGAGGGCAGCGAATCCGCCCCCGACGACGACGACGCCATTCATGCGCCTACTCTGCCACTCATCATGCTGGC
>JANMPX010000213.1:0-1642 GCA_031370085.1 Chloroflexota bacterium
CTGGCTGATCGTCTTCTTCGTGGTGCCGATGGCGTTCATGCTGCTGATTTCGCTGCAGGAGGGCAGCTTCGACACCGGCTACCGGCTCACCTGGAACTTCGGCATCTACCCCGCGGTGATCGGCCAGTACTGGGAGCTGTACGTGCGCTCCGCCGGCTTTGCGCTGGCCACGACCGTGCTCACGCTGGCGGTCGGGTACCCGGTGGCGTACACCATCGCGTTCCACGGCGGACGGCTGAAGAACGCGCTGCTGCTGCTGGTAGTGCTCCCGTTCTTCGTCAGCTTCGTGATCCGCACCCTCAACTGGCGGATGATCCTGGCCGACAACGGGATGGTCTTCGGGACGCTTAAGGACTTCGGACTGATCGAGCGCAACTTCCACTTCCTCGCCACACCAGCTTCAGTCATCTTCGGCCTCACCTACAACTTCCTGCCGTTCATGATCCTGCCGCTGTACGTGGCGATCGAGAAGATCGATCGGCGCCTGATCGAGGCGGCAACCGATCTCTACGCAAGTCGCGCCCAGGCCTTCTGGCGCGTGACGTTCCTCCTCTCGCTGCCCGGCGTGGTAGCGGGTTCGCTGCTGACCTTCATCCCCACCGTCGGGGACTTCATCACGGCCGACGTCATCGGCGCGGGAAATCCGCAGGTCTTCATGGTCGGCAACATCATCCAGCGCAAGTTCCTGGACAGCCTCGACTACCCGGCGGCGGCGGCGCTCGCGTTCGTCCTGGTGGCCGGGGTGATGCTGCTGGTATCGGTCTACACGCGCCTGGTCGGCACCGACCGGCTGGCAGGGTGACGATCCGATGACAGCGCAGGCAGCTCGGCGCAGCATGCCGCCCCTGCGCGCCCGCCTGGCAGCTCTGCTGTTGCCCGGATTCACCGGCCTGCTGCTCCTGTTCCTGTTCGCCCCCATCGCGGTCATGATCGTGTTCAGTTTCAACGACCCTGCGGGCCGGCAGAACATCACCTGGCAGGGCTTCACTCTGCGCAACTACGTCGACGTCTGGGGACGCTCGGTGATCACCAATGCCATGGCGGTCAGCCTGGCGGTGGCGGCCCTCTCGACGGTCGTCGCCACCACCTTCGGCACCATGATCGGGCTGGCGCTGACCCGCTACGCCTTCCGGGGGCGGTGGGTGGTGAACCTGCTGATCTTCATCCCGATGACCGCCCCGGAGATCATCCTGGGCGCGTCCCTGCTGACCCTGTGGGTCAGTCTCGGCGCCGAGCGCGGCTTCCTCACCATCCTGGTGTCGCACATCATGTTCAACATCAGCTTCGTGGTGGTCACCATCCGGGCCCGGCTGGTCGGCTTCAACCGATCGCTCGAAGAGGCCGGCATGGACCTCTACGCCAATGGGCGCACCACCTTCTGGAAGATCACCTTCCCGCTCATCTTCCCGGGCATCCTGTCAGCGGCCCTGCTGGCCTTTGCCCTCTCGATCGACGACTACGTCATCACGCTCTTCTCCGCCGGGCGCACGGTCACCTTCCCGCTGTGGGTCTATGGCGCGAGCCGGCTCGGCATTCCGCCCGAGGTGAACGTGCTCGGTACGCTCATCTTCGTCGTCGCGCTGACCTTCATCGTCTTCCAGTTGTGGAGCCAGCGCCGCGGGGGGCGCTCGACAAGCAAGGC
>JANMPX010000233.1:0-11545 GCA_031370085.1 Chloroflexota bacterium
GTTGAAGGTGATCGCGCCGGCCTTGAGAGACGTTGAACTCAGGCTGATCTGCCATTCCTTCTCCGTCGCCGATACCGGTCCGCTGCTCGGGCTGCCCGACGACGAGCAGGAAACCAACAGGCCGCCGATGGCAAACAGCGCCAATCCCTTTCGGATCATTCCGGTCATCCTCTCCTCCTCGCCGCGAGACGTGCGCCGGCACAACCGTGCGCGGGGCTGAACGTCGCGTTGGCGCTCGTAGCATCGGTGCCGGTTGCGCTGCCTTCTATACTCGCAACCAGCCATTCTCGAGGTCCGAGTTGACCATCCCCGCCTACACGCCCCCGGCGCTGCCCGAGGTCGCTGCCCGTCCGACGGTCCGACTGGACGGGACGGCCGGGAGTGCTCCGCACTGGTGGCGGGATCCGGTCGACCGCTCCTTCTCGCGCCTTCGCGCCAACCCGCGGTCGATCCAGCTCCTGCTCGACCTCGCCGGGATTGGCTTCATCGCGTTGACCTTCGCGCACACCGTCCTCTCCGCGGAGTTCCTGTTCCACTGCGTCTTTGTGCTGCTCGCCCTGCACGCCTTCCTGTTCGGTCTGCGCGGGACGCTGATCCGCATCGCGATCGTGTCACTGCCGTTGCTGGTGTATGCCAACGCCGAGGCCTTCGGGTTGGCCGAGCCGACCCTCGAATTGACGGAATGGCCGCTCATGTTCGTCATCGCGGTCCTGGTCGCGTCGATGGCCGACCGGCGGGAGACGACGTCGCGCCGCTATGCCACTCTCTTTCGGCAGGCCAGCGAGCGGCTCCTCACCGTCCAGGAGGACGAGCGCCGCCGCATCGCGAAGGAGCTGCATGACGGCGTGGGGCAGGTCCTTACCGCGCTCACGTTGACCCTGGACGCCGTGGGCTCGGCACCGCGTCCGGAGGTCGCGACAGAGCGAGTCCAGACCGCGCGCCGGCTGGCCGACACCGCGCTGGCCGAGACGCGCGACCTCGCCCATCGGATGCGGCCTGCCCGACTCGAGGAACGCGGGTTGGTGGCTGCCCTGCGGGACCTGGCGGGCCAATCGGGATTCCCGGTCGGCGTCGATGCGGAGCCCCGCGCCGCCGATCCGCAACTGTTGGGACCGACCGCCACCGTCGAAGTGTTCCGCATCGTGCAGGAAGCCCTCGCCAACGCGGCCCGGCACAGCGGAGCGCCTCGGGCCCAGGTGACCGTGTCCCAGCGTGACCATCGCCTGAGCGTCGTGGTGAGTGACGAAGGCCAGGGCTTTGACGTCGCCGGTCATCGGGAGCCGGGGATCGGCCTGGCAGGGATGGAGGAGCGCGCGGCCATGCTCGGTGGGCAGCTCACCATCGCGTCACAGCCAGGTCGCGGTACGCGGGTGACCCTGGACCTTCCCATCCTCGCCACGGTCGGAGCGCCCTGATGCCCCAGATCCGGATCGGCATCGTCGACGACCACGAGCTGGTCCGTGATGGCCTGCGCCTGATCCTCGAGAACCAGCCCGACATGGAGGTCGTCGGCGAAGCGAGCGACCCGCCCGGCGCGCTCGCCATGGCCGCCCTGCGCCGGCCGCACGTCATGCTGGTCGACCTGACCCTGGATGGGGCCGATGGCGTAACCCTCATCCGCGAGCTCGCCACACGCTACCCGCGCCTTGGATTGATCGCCTTGACGATGCATCATCACGAGGAGACGGTGCGACAGGCGTTCCTGGCCGGCGCAGCCGGCTACGTGGTCAAGGGGGCGGCCAGCGCGGATCTCATCACCGCCCTGCGGGCCGTGGCCAGGAACCAGCACTACATCCACCCGATGGTCGCATCGGTCCTGGTGGTCGATTCCCTGCGCTGGCTGCGCCAGTCCGATCGGCTGAGCTCGCGCGAGCTCGAGGTGCTCCAGTTGATCACCGCCGGCAAGACGGCCATCGAGACGGGACACACGCTGGGCATCAGCGCACACACCGTCCGGCGCCACGTATCGAATGTCGCGGCCAAGGTCGGCGTCCGCGGTCGAGTCGCCCTGGCCCGTTATGCGGTGGAGCACCACCTCGTCCACGACGAGGCCTAGCCGGCCGACCGGCGGCGCCAACCTCTCGGGTAGACTCGGCGACCATGGCTGCAGTGACGCCCCCCCTCGCTCGCCCGCCGCGCCCCGGCATGCCACGGCGGATCGCAACCGTGGCAGCCGTCGTGGCGCTCGCGCTGGTCGCGCTCTTCGCGGCCACCCGGCCGCTCGGCGGACCCTCGCCGGCCGCGACCTTCTATGCGCTTGCGAGCGAGCTGCCCGGCCTTCAGATCGGAAATCGCTCCCCGGGGATCGCGGGCGCAGCCGGCAGCCAGCCCTTCTCGCTGACCGACCCGAGCGGCCACGCCATCGACCTTGCGCAATATGTCGGGCGACCGATCTGGATCATCTTCTGGAAGACCGCCTGCCAGGCCTGCGAGGACGAGGCTCCCGACGTGCTTGCCGCATACCGGGCGCATCAGGACGCGGGCCTGGTGGTGCTGGCCATCGACGTCTGGGATACCGCCCCGATGGTTCGCGACTACCAGGTTGCCCACCAGTTCGCGTATCCGGTTGGCCTCGACACCACTGCGGCATTCAAGGACGCGTACGGGGTGTGGGGGGCGCCGACCCACTACTTCATAGACCGCTCAGGACTGATTCGGAACCGCTATTTCGGCCCGATGAGCGCTGACCTCATCGACGAGTATCTGCGCTCGATCGTCTGAGCCTCCACCGGAATCCGTGCTGATGCACAACAACGGATTGTGAGGCCAGCGCCCGCGCCTCTCCGATGACGACACGCTACCTGTCGCGAAACGGGCCTATTCCACGAGCGTGAACGCGAGCACGCCATGGCTACGTCCCGAAGAACAGCTCCAGCCACTGCTCGAGCAGCGGTTTCGGCGGAGCCGGCTTGACCTGCAGGGCCGGGGGCAGCGCCACCTCGGCGCCGGGCGGGATGATCAGCACGTGCTCGCCGCGCAGCCCCAGGTTGAAGAGGCGCCGGGCCTCGGCGGACAGGTAGGTCTCGCTGCTGAAGTAGTCGAGCTGCTGGCGCAGCTCCGCGTTGCGCGCCTCGATGGCACTGATCTCGGCGCGTACCTGGTTGGCCTGCTGACCGATGGACCAGCTGGCATAGACCTCGCGCCCGACCTGCACCGCAAGAAAGATGCCGATGATCAGCAGCACCGCGAGCCAGGCAAGCCCCCCGCGGGACGCCGGCAGGCGCACGCGGATCGGCTGGTCGGCGGGAGCCTGGCGCGGCGAAGAGGCCTCGAATCCGGTCATCTGCCAGCCAGTCTAGTCCGGCAGTTTTCCACAGTGCAAGGCGATGCGACGCAGGTTGTCCACAGATGCATCCCCGAAACCGAACAGGCGTGCTACGCTCCGTCGAACGGCCGTTCGGTTTAACCGTCGATACCGAGGAGGAACCAATGCTGCTCGATCGTCCCAGCTCTGTCGACCAGGCGATCGACGCGTTCCTGGCCGACCCATCGCTCGAACCGCTGCTCGCGGCGCATCGGGTCCTGGAGCCCCTGCCTCCCCGCCACGCGCCATGGCCGGCGGGAATCGATCCTCGCCTGGTGACAGCCCTGCATGGCCGGGGCTTCGAGGCGCTCTACACCCACCAGGGCCGCGCCGTTGCCGAGGTACGGGCGGGCCACAACATCTGCGTGGTCACGCCCACCGCATCCGGCAAGACGCTCTGCTACAACCTGCCGATCCTCGACGCGATCGCTCGCGACGGCACCGCCCGCGCCCTCTACCTCTTCCCCACCAAGGCGCTGGCCGCCGATCAGCTGGTCGAGCTGCGCGCCCTGGCCGACGCCGCCGAGCTGGATCTCAAGACGAGCACCTACGACGGCGACACGCCGGCCAGCGTGCGGAGCGTGGTGCGCGCCGCGGGGCAGGTGGTGATCACCAACCCGGACATGCTCCACGCGGCGATCCTGCCTCACCACACCAAGTGGTTCAAGCTCTTCGAAAACCTCCAGTTCGTGGTGATCGACGAGCTGCACACCTATCGCGGCCTGTTCGGCAGCCACGTGGCCAACGTGATCCGGCGTCTGCGGCGCGTCTGCCGCCACTACGGGTCGGATCCGATCTTCATCTGCGCATCGGCCACCATCGCCAACCCGGGCGAGCTCGCCGAGCACCTGATCGAGGCTCCGGTCACCCTGATCGACGAAAACGGAGCGCCCCGCGGCCGGAAGCACGTCCTGATCGTCAACCCGCCGGTCGTCAACCCGCAGCTCGGAATCCGCGCCAGCTCGCTGCTCACCGGCCAGCGGCTCGGCGAGCGGCTCATTCGCGACGGCGTGCAGACCATCCTCTTCGCCCGCAGCCGGACCAGCGTCGAGGTGCTGACCACCTATCTGCGCGAGGCGCTCCCCTCCCCGCCCGGCCACCAGTCGCCGATCCGCGGCTACCGGGGCGGCTATCTGCCCAACGAGCGACGCGAGATCGAGCGTGGGCTGCGCGATGGGAGGGTGCGCGGAGTGGTGGCCACCAACGCGCTCGAGCTGGGGATCGACATCGGCGGGCTGGACGCCGCCATCAGCGTCGGCTACCCCGGGACCATCGCCTCCACCTGGCAGCAGATGGGCCGCGCCGGCCGGCGAGCCGGCACCAGCCTCTCGGTGCTGGTCGCCTCATCGGCCCCGATCGACCAGTTCCTGGCCTCGCACCCCGACTACTTCTTCGATCGCTCGCCCGAGCACGGCCTGGTGAACCCCGACAACCTGCACCTGCTGCTCGACCACCTGAAGGCGAGCGCGTTCGAGCTGCCGGTTCCCGCGGCCGAGCGGTTCGGCCTTGCCGAGACGCCGACCCTGCTCGATGTCCTCGAGGAGGACGGCTTCCTGCGGCGTGCCGCTGACGATCGGTACTACTGGAGCCACGAGAACTTTCCGGCGAGTTCGTTCTCCCTGCGCAGTGCGGCGCAGGAGAACGTGGTGATCATCGATACCAGCGGGGATCGTCATCGTGTGATCGGCGAAGTGGACCTGTTCGCGGCGCCGATGCTGGTCCACGAGCAAGCGATCTACATTCACGAGGGCGCCCAGTTCCACGTTGATCGGCTCGACTGGGACGAGCGCAAGGCCTATGTCAGCGCCGTCGACGTCGATTACTACACCGATGCCGACCTGGCGGTCACCCTCAAGGTGCTCGAGGTCTTCGACGAGACCGATGCGAATGTCGCCGCGCAGCGCCAGCGCGGCGAGGTGATGGTCGCCTGGCATGCGACCCTGTTCAAGAAGATCAAGTTCCACACCCATGAGAACGTTGGCTGGGGACCGATCAACCTGCCCGAGCAGCAGATGCACACGGCCGCCACCTGGCTGGTCGTTCCGGACGACGCGGCGGCTCGCTTTGATCGCGATACCCTCGATGGGGCGCTGATCGGCCTTGCGCGTCTTGCTCGCAACACGGCTCCCCTGCTGCTGATGTGCGACTCCCGCGACCTCGGCGTCGTGGCCCAGGCGCAGTCGCCGTTCACCGGACGGCCGACGCTGTACCTGTACGACGCGGTGCCGGGTGGAGTCGGCCTCACCGAGCGGCTCTTCGGGCTGGCAGCCGACCTGATCGGCGCCTGTCGCGAGGTGGTGGCCAGCTGCCCGTGCCTGGACGGCTGTCCCTCGTGTATCGGCCCGGTGACCGAGGTCGGTCCACGCGGCAAGGTGGCGGCCGGCGAATTGCTCGCAGCGCTGGGATGACAGTGCGCACGCTGGCCGATCGGCTCGCTTCCCTGCGGGGCGAGCGCTCCCTCGCAGGTGCAATGCCGGCTCCGCGCCGGCACGAGGACCGTTCCGAGGCACTGGCACGCTGGTTCGGAGCGCGTCTCGCGGTCGAGTCTGGTGGCGCTGCGGTCCTTGTCGAGCGCGTGGTGCCACTGCCGGCCTGGGTGGCCGCTCGCCTCGCGGATCTCCCGCCGGCCTGCTATTTCGACACCGAGACGACCGGGCTGTCTACCGGCGCCGGAACGGTCGTCTTCCTGGCCGGGATGGGGCGGCTGGAGGGGGATCGGCTCATCGTCCGACAGCTGCTCCTGCCCGATTATCCACATGAGCCTGCGCTTTTGCGACAGGTCGCGGTGGAGCTCGCCGCGCAGGACCGCGTCGTCACCTATAACGGCCGTGGCTTCGATCTTCCGCTGCTCGTGACGCGGCTGACCGTCCATGGACTCTTTCGGGAGCTGGCCGCCCTGCCGGTCCAGCATGACGACCTTCTGCCGGTGGCCCGTCGCCTCTTCCGGCGCCCGCTCGGCGGTGCTCGGCTGGCAGATGTCGAAGCCGGCGTGCTGGGCGTGCGGCGCGGGTCCGATTGCCCCGGCAGCGAAGTGCCGGGCCGCTACTTCAGCTATCTGCGCGGCGGCTCGCCCGACCTGTTGGCCGATGTGCTCGACCACAACTTGCAGGATATCGTCTCGCTTGCCCTGCTGGAGGCCGAGGTGCTTCGCCTGCGGGATGGTGGCTGGCGCGACGCGACGGTGCTCGATCGACACGGGATGGCCGTCGAGCTGCTCCGCCACGGGGCGAGCGCGGAAGCGCTCGAGGCTGTCGAGTCGGCCATGCATCCCGGAGTGGACCAGGGGGACGCACACACCCTGCGCCGCATGGCCAGCCGGCTGCTCCTCGCGGCCGGTGAGGTAGATCGCGCCGAGATGCTCTGGGCCGCCGTCACGCGGCGTGCATCGATCGATGCCGCGGCCGCCTGGTTGGAAGTGGCGCGCATCCGCGAGCGGCACCGCGGCGACCTGCGGGGGGCGCTCGACGCGGCGGCAACCGCCGGGCGAGTGCTCGACCTCACCTTCGCGCTCGGCCGCGGTGGCGGGATGCTGGCGCTCGGACGCATCCGGCTGAGGGTCGATGCCCGCCAGCGCCGGCTGCGCCGCTGGGTCGCGGCCGCGGATCGGCGCGCGGCGCGCCGGCCGCCAAGCGCGGCGCTGGCCTAGCTTCCTGCTGCGCCAGCGCGAGCGACGAGCCAGCGTGAGACGGCTGCGGCGGCGGCGTGAGCCGCCAGCAAGGGGTCCATCCCGCGCCCCAGCCCGACGGCGAATAGGGCAGCGAATGCGTCGCCGGCTCCGACGGTAGTCACCCCGCTGACGTGGACCGGAGCGGGCACCTCGGCCCGACCGCCGCCTGGGAGGTCGAGCAGCGCGCCTGCCTGCCCGACCGTCACCACCAGGACCGGGCCCGGGCCCACCCAGTCGCGCAGGGCGCCGATCGCCTGGCCGACATTCGGCGCCACAGCCTCGAGGTCCTCCTCGCTGGCCACCAGCGCGCTCATGTCGCCCAGGGCGTTGGCGAGCTTGTCGCCGAGGCCGGTGAGTGATCGGGCCGTGACGGGCTCCCCGGCGACGAGGACGCGCAGCCAGCCCTGGAGCGCGGCCACCCGCACCAACACGGCGCTCGTCGCCGAGAGCGCGTCGACATCCAGCTCGCCGGCGATCGGGGCGACCAGTACCGCCGCGGTCGGAAAGGTCGCGACCTCGGCCGGAGAGACCGGCAGGCTGGCGCCGGCTTCGTACGTCACCACGCGGCGCAGCGGACGCTCGTCGATGGCGAAGCGGATCGACCAGGGTGCCTGTCGCACAAGCAGCGGGCCGCACGAACGGAGCTTCTTGACACCCGCGGCGGCCACGTCCTCCGGGCCGGCAACCGTGATCGTCGCCCCGCGGATGCCCGCCATGGCCAGCGCCCGAGCCGCGTGGAGCACCGAGCCCCCGGGCGACTCGCTGCCATCGGGGAATCGGTCAATCGAGAGGCCTCCGATCACAAGCAGATCGACCGCGGCTATCATCGGGCCATCATGAGACTCTTCTTCTACGAGCTGCACGAGGGTGCCACCGACCTGCTGACCGATGCGCTGCTGGTCAGCGAACAGGAGATCAGTCGCGAGGCGTTCGCCAAGATGGTGCTCGCGGCGCGGGCCGCGGTGATCGATACCTTCGAGGAGGACACCCTCATCGAGGCGGTCGCCCGAGAGCTGGAGCGCAACCACGGCCTGACCTATGTCGCGGACGAGAAGCTGACCGGCAGCATGGCCGTTGGGCTCGACGAGGCGGATACCTTCCTGGTCGACCAGTCCGACGAGTACCGATCCCTGGTCGCGGAGCTCGACCGCTCGACCTGATCGCGCTCAGCGCGCGACGTTGAAGAGGACCTGGATCACGTCGCCGTCGCGCACCTGGTAGGTCTTCCCCTCCGACCGCAGCACGCCCCGCTTGCGCGCCTCGGCCATGCTCCCGCAGGCCATCAGGTCGTCATGGGTCACCACCTCGGCCCGGATGAAGCCACGAGCCAGGTCGGAATGAATCGCACCGGCCGCGTCGACCGCCGAGGCTCCACGGCTCAGCGTCCACGCCCGGCACTCATCCTCGCCGGCGGTGAAGAAGCTGAACAGGCCGAGCAACGCGTAGGTGAGCCGGATCATCCGCCCGCGACTGGCCTCGGGAATCCCAAGCTCCTCCATGAAGAGCGGGGCGTCTTCGGCTGGCAGCTGGGCGATCTCGGCCTCGATCTTGCCGGCCAGGACCACCACGTCGCTGTGCGGCTGCTGGTACCGGGCGCGTCCTTCGGCCTCGACCTGGGCGGCATCGGGCAGTCGCCCCTCGTCGATGCTGAGCACCACCAGCACCGGTTTCTGGGTCAGGAAGCGATAGCCGCGCAACCGGCGCTCGTCGTCGTCGGAGAGGACGATGCCGCGCAGCGGATGCCCGATCGACAGCTCGGGCTCCAGGCGAGCAAGGAGCTCCTCTTCGCGCGCGTTCTCCTCCCGTTCAGACGGGGCTCCGTGCCGCCCCGAGGTGCGAAGCTTCTCGAGCCGCTTCTCGATGACGCCGAGATCAGCGAGAGTGAACTCCACGTCAAGCTCGTCCACGTCGCGCCAGGGGTCACCGGCACGGTCGGCGCCCGCGCCGTCGAAGGCGCGCGCCACGTGGAGCAGCGCATCGGCGTTTCGTATCTGGGCCAGGACGTCCGGCGCGATGGTCCCCTCGCGCGCCGCTCCGGCGGGTATCGCGACGTCCACGTAGGTGACGTCCGCGGGGGTCGTCTTGCGGGGGCTGAACAGCTCAGAAAGTCGATCCAGCCGCGGGTCGGGGACCTTCACCACCGCCACGTTCGGCGCTGCCCGCCCGCCGGAGAAGGCCCCGGTCTCGGCATGGCCGCCGGTGAGCGCGTTGAAGACGGTCGTCTTGCCGGCACCCGGCAGACCCACGATGGTGACCTGCATCAGGTCAGTACCCGGCGTCCAGGTCGACCAGGTTCTCGAGTGGCTCCCCTGCGGCGAAGCGGCGCAGGTTCTCGACGAACAGGTTGATCGAACGCTCCACGACCCGATCGCTCGACCACGACGTGTGGGGCGTGATGATGAGGTTGGGGGTGGAGTAGAGCGGAGAATCGGGCGGCAGCGGCTCCTCGTTGAAGACGTCGAGCACAGCCCCCCCGATCCAGCCAGCCTCCAGCGCGCGGCGCAGCGCCAGCTCGTCGAGGAGCCGCCCGCGTGCGATGTTGATCAGCCAGGCATGCGCCGGCATCTCCTGGAGCTGTGGCGCGCCGATCATGCCCGCGGTCTCCTCGGTCAGCGGGGCGGCCACCACCGTGATGTCGCTGCGCTGCAGCAGCTCATTGAGCTTGTCAACCCCGAGCAGCTCGACATTCGGCTGGTCAGCAGCTCCCCGCTCGGGATGGCGTCGAGTGGCCACAATGGTCGCCTCGAACGGAGCAAGCAGCCGGGCGATCTCCGAGCCGATGCTGCCGAACCCGACAATCCCCACGGTCATGCCGCCCATCTCGGTGCCGCGCAGCGGCTGCCAGGTCTGCTCGCGCTGCAGCTCGAGCAGCTGCGGGAGGCGCCGAGCGATGGCCAGGCACATCATCACCACGTACTCGGCGATCGGGCGCGAGAAGACGCCCCGGGCGTTGGTGACCATCAGGCCACGTCCGAGGACAATCGGGGTCGCGACCCGGTCGACCCCGGCCGAAAACGAGTGGATCCAGGTGAGACGAGGCGCGCGGCCGACGATGTGGTCCAACACCTGCGTCGGCACTCCGCCACGCAGCAGGACGCGAGCTGCGGCGAGAGCCGTCTCGGCGTCGTCGTGGACCATCCCCTCGCGAGACATCTGCACCACGCGCACCCCGGGGATCGCCTCCAGTCGGACGACATGCTCGGCGGCCAGTGGGGCCCCGAAGATGGGGGTCGCCAGGACGACCAGCTCCTCGGCGCTCAGGTGTTCGCCTCCGCCGAGCCGGCCTTCTCGACGCGAGCGATCCAGCGCTCGGGGTGACGGATCTCGTCAAGGTCGGGAAGCTGAGCCGGACCGCTCCACACCTGGTTCAGGAACGACCTGCCGCGGGCCGCCAGCACGGCAGTCACGAAGCGCTCCCCTGCCGCGTACTGCTCCATCTTCAGGTCGAGACCGGTGAACCGCATGATGGCCCGCTCCAGGGCTCCACGCGCCTCGTTGCGGCGTTCGAAGCGGTCGTGCAGCGCGGCGAAGCCCGGCAACAGGTGCTCTCCCGCGTCGTTCATGACGTGGTTGGAGTACCCCTCCAGCAGCGACATCAGGGCCTGGGTGCGCCGAAACGCAGCCAGTTGGCGCGGGGTCATGACGCGCTCCAGCCAGTGGCCGCCAGTCCCCGCCACGGCCGCGCGCAGGCGAGTCGCCAACCCGCCCGAATCGGCGGCCAGCTCCTCCACCGATTCGGCGACAGCCGCGGCGAAATGATCCTGGAGCCAGGGATACGCCTCGAACTCGAAGGCATGCGTTGCCTCATGCAGCGCGATGAAGGTCCGGAACTCGTCGAGCGGCACGCGGAGGTTGACGGCGCTGGCGACGATGTTCGGTTCGACGAAGTTGAGCCGTCCCCGGACCGCGCTGTTCCCAGCGAGCAGGCTGACGTCGTACTGGCCGAGCACCTTGCGCGCCAGGAAGGCAAGCAGCAGCCCCAGCTGTTGGTTCCCAAGGGTACGGTTCAAAATGCGGGCCAGCGCGCGGCCCGGCGTGTCCGCGCCGCGCATTCCGTCGTTGATGACGCGCTCCACCCTGCCGAAGAGCTGTTCGAAGGTTGCCAGGTTCAGGTCGACCCATTCGAGGCGATCCAGGACGGCGGGCGTTTCGAGCGCTGCCGGCAGATCGGCACCGATGGCGGCGGCGACCGCTGGCTCAATGCGCAGCAACGTGCTCCGATAGAACGCCTCTGCCGCAGATCGCTCGTCCGGGCTCAGCGAGCCGCCGGCCGCTCCGAGCCGCCGCCGCGCGATTTGGCGGACCGCCTCCCAATCGATGAGACGTGTTCCGGCCCGACGCAGCAGCTCGCGCTGGGCAACATTTGCGCCCACCGCCAGCAATCCGCCGGCGACAAGGCCGATCCCGAATCGAGCCGCGCTGCGTGCCATTGGCTGAGTCTAGACGGCCTTGACGTCCGCCTGCTCAACGGTCGGCAGCGACGCCCCGAAGATGCGCTCGGCGACCCCGGTGAACGCGGCGACGTCACCCGTGGTCACGATCCGGTTCATGCCGACGCCCACGGCTGGGCTGCG